>NZ_RZOS01000169.1:0-11461 GCF_004022605.1 Mesorhizobium sp. M4B.F.Ca.ET.089.01.1.1 | reverse complement strand
GGCATGAACGTGCCGTGGGGCATCCTCAATGCCTCGGTCGTGCTCCTGTCGCTGCCGCCGCTGCTGTTCCTCGGCGTGCTCAGCGGCTTCCTGAATTCCGTTTTCCGGCAAAAGAAGAGTTGATGCGAGGATTACCCGATGCAGGCACTGGTACTTGAGAAAAAGGGCGAGCTGTCGCTGCGCGAGATCGCGCTGCCGCTCGACGTCGGACCGGACGACGTCAGGATCGCCATCCACACCGTCGGCGTCTGCGGCAGCGACGTGCACTACTACACGCACGGCGCCATCGGCAGCTACATAGTGCGCCAGCCCATGGTGCTCGGCCATGAGGCGTCAGGCACGATCATCGAGGTCGGCGCCAACGTCGCGAGCCTGAAGGTCGGCGACCGCGTCTGCATGGAGCCCGGCGTGCCGAACCTGTCGTCGCGCGCGACCAAGCTCGGCATCTACAATGTCGATCCGGACGTCCGTTTCTGGGCGACGCCGCCGGTGCATGGCGTGCTTGCGCCTTTCGCGGTGCATCCGGCGGCCTTCACCTACAGGCTGCCGGACAATGTCTCCTTCGCCGAAGGCGCCATGGTCGAACCCTTCGCCATCGGCATGCAGGCAGCGGCGCGGGCGCGCATCGTGCCAGGCGATGTCGCCGTCGTCGTCGGCTGCGGCCCGATCGGCATCATGATCGCGCTGGCGGCGCTGGCCGGCGGCTGCTCGAAGGTGCTGATCTCCGATTTCTCGGCGCCCAAGCTGAAGATCGCCGCGCAGTATCAAGGCATCGTGCCGGTCAATATCGGCGAGCAGTCGCTGGTCGACGCCGTCGCGGCCGCGACCGACAGTTGGGGCGCCGACATCGTATTCGAAGCCAGCGGCAACCCGAAAGCCTTCGCCAATTTGTTCGACATCGTGCGGCCAGGCGGCGCGGTGGTGCTGGTCGGACTGCCGGTGGAGCCGGTCAGCCTCGACGTGCCGGCGGCGATCTCGAAGGAAGCGCGCATCGAGACGGTGTTCCGCTACGCCAACATCTTCGACCGCGCCCTGCAATTGATCGCCTCCGGCAAGGTCGACCTCAAGCCGCTAATCACCGGCACCTATGATTTCTCCGACAGTATCAAGGCCTTCGAGCGGGCGGCCGAGGGCAACCCGCAGGACGTCAAGCTGCAGATCCTGCTTACCGGCGAGAAGGGCTGACCATGTCCGCGATCGTTTGCTCCCATGTCGACAAGGCCTACGGCGCAACCGCCGTCATCCGAGATCTCAATCTCAGCATAGAAGAGCACGAATTCGTCGTGTTCCTCGGCCCGTCAGGCTGCGGCAAGTCCACGCTGCTCAGGATGCTCGCCGGGCTGGAGGACATCACTGGCGGCGAGGTCTCGATCGGCGGCAAGGTGGTCAACGACCTCGAGCCCGGCGACCGCGG
The DNA here is from genome assembly GCF_004022605.1 of Mesorhizobium sp. M4B.F.Ca.ET.089.01.1.1. Taxonomy (NCBI): domain Bacteria; kingdom Pseudomonadati; phylum Pseudomonadota; class Alphaproteobacteria; order Hyphomicrobiales; family Phyllobacteriaceae; genus Mesorhizobium; species Mesorhizobium sp. M4B.F.Ca.ET.089.01.1.1. Next base: position 10,047 of record NZ_RZOS01000169.1, on the reverse strand, counting down.
CATCGCCATGGTGTTCCAGAACTACGCGCTCTATCCGCATATGACGATCTTCGACAACATCGCCTTCGGGCTGCGACGGCAGAAAGTGCCGGCGGCCGAGATCGTGAAACGGGTCGAGGCGGTTTCCCGGACGCTGGGGCTCGACCCCTATCTCGGCCGCAAGCCGACCGAGCTTTCCGGCGGCCAGCAGCAGCGCGTGGCGATCGCACGCGCCATGATCAAGACACCGAAGGTGTTCCTGTTCGACGAGCCGCTGTCCAATCTCGACGCCAAGCTGCGCAACCATATGCGCATCGAGATCGCAAGGCTGCACCAGTCGCTCAAGACGACGACCGTCTACGTCACCCACGACCAGCTCGAGGCGATGACACTGGCCGACCGCATCGTGCTGCTCAGGGATGGCGTCATCGAGCAGGTCGGCTCGCCGGCGGAGATCTATCGCCGGCCCGGCAACCTGTTCGTGGCCGGCTTCATCGGCACGCCGAACATGAATTTCGTCGAGGTGACGGTCGGCCGGGCCGGAGACTGCTGGTCGCTGACCGGCGCCGGAACGGTGCTTTCGCTGGACGGCTCGGCCTTCCATCTCCAGCATGGCGATCGCGCCGTGCTCGGGATCCGGCCTCCCGACCTGAAGACGGCAGGCGCCGATGCCGGGCGGAACCTGCTGCAGGGCACCGCGGACCTCATCGAATTCCACGGCAATGACGCGCTGGTGACGTTCGGCTCCGGCGGCAAGGAGATCAGCGCGTTGGTGCCGGCGCGCGAATGCCCGGCGTTGCGCGCGCCTGTCCGCTACACATTCGACGAGGAAAGCATCCATCTGTTCGACGCGACATCCGGCGCCTCGCTGCGCAAGCCGGAACGAAACGGCAGCCTGCTCAGCTGATTGCGTCGAGCGCCTGCCGCTGCCGGTGCATCTCCAGGAAGATGCGGTAGTCGCGGTCGAAGCGGGCGCCGGCCGCCGGATTGGCGGCGCGCTTCCTGCCGCCCTGCTGCATGGCGACGCAGGCGGCGTTCAGATCCGTATAGAGCCCGGCGGCGGTGGCCGCCACCATGCCGGTGCCGAGCAAGACCGCCTCGTCGGCCAGCGGCTCGATGACGGTGCAGCCGGTGGCGTCGGCGTAGAGTTCCATCAGCAGCGGGTTCTTGGTGTGGCCGCCGGTAACGTGCAGCGTGTCGATCAAATAGCCGTTCTCGTTCAGCGCTTCCAGCACGTGGCGCACACCGAGCGCGATGCCGACGGCGGTGCGCCAGTAGAGCTTGCACAGGCTGTCGAAGGAGGAGTCCAGCGTCAGGCCGCTGACGACGCCGACGGCGTGCGGGTCGGCCAGCGGCGAGCGGTTTCCGTGGAAATCCGGCAGCACGTGCAGCCTCGCCGCCAATGCCTCGCCCTCGGCGGCGCGCAGTTCGGCGACGCGGCTGGCGATCCTGGCATGCATCGCTGTATTCGGCTCGCCGCCGGCGCCATGCCAGCGGATGATGTGGTCGAGCAGCGCGCCGGTGGCCGACTGGCCGCCTTCCGAGAGCCAAAGCGTCGGCAGCGCCGCGCCATAATAGGGGCCCCAGACGCCGGCGAAGGGCTGCGGGTCGGGCGACATCGCCATGACGCAGGAGGAGGTGCCGGCGATCAGCGCCAGATGTCGGCTGATGTTCTTCTGGTCGCCGGCAAAGCCGCCGAGCACGCCGAGCGCGCCGGCATAGGCGTCGATGACGCCGGCGCCGACCCGGCATTTTTCGCTCAGGCCAAGCTCGGCCGCCGCTTGCGCCGTCAACGGGCCGATATCGGCGCCGACCGGGCTGGCCTTCTCCGGCAAATTGCCGTGCTCGAACAAATCGCCAAGGCCAACGGTCTCGAAGAAGTCGCGCCGCCAGCTTGTCTGCTCATGCGCCAGATAGGTCCATTTGGCGGTCAGCGTGCATTGCGAACGCGCCAGCGACCCGGTCGCCTTCCAGGTCAGGAAATCGGTGAGGTCGAACAGATAGCCGGCTTCGTTCCATGTCGCGGGCAGATGGCGCTTCAACCACATCAGCTTCGGCGTCGCCATTTCCGGCGACATGACGCCGCCGATATAGTCGAGCACGGCGTGGCCGCTCGCCGTGCACTCGTCGGCCTCGGCGATGGCGCGGTGGTCGAGCCAGACGATGGTGTCCCAGCGCTTTTCGCCGGTGACCGACACGCTGAGCTGTTCGCTATCCCTGCCTCGCACCACGAGCGAGCAGGTGGCGTCGAAGGAAATGCCGACGACGTCATCGGCCGCGATCCCCGCCTTGGCGACGGCGGCGCGCACGGCCTTGCAGACCGCCGACCAGATATCGCGCGAATCATGCTCGGCGTGATCGGCCTTGGGCTGATGCATGGCGATCGGATGATCGGCGCGCCCGAGCAAGGTGCCATTGACGTCGAGAATGCCCGCGCGGGCGCTCCCGGTGCCGACATCGACCGCGCAAACGAAACTGTTGGTCAAGATGCTTTTACTCTCGCTCCCAGGCCTGCAATCAGATCGGGCAATTGCAGCATGTCAGCGAATATAAAGTCCGGTTCGGTCGACGCAAGCCGCGCTTTCAAGGCGGGGTTGTCGGCATGCGAACCGCCGGTGAAGGCAAAGACACGCATGCCCGCCGCGCGGGCCGCGGCGACGCCGGCCGGGCTGTCCTCGATGACCAGGCATTTGCGCGGTTTTGCCCGCATGCAGGCAGCGGCATGAAGGAAAAGGTCCGGCGCCGGCTTGCCGCGCTTGACCATGGCGGCGCTGAACAGATGCGGTTCCAGAAGGCCGAGCAGTCCGGTGACGTCGAGCGCATAGCGGATGCGCTCCAGCGTGCCGGAAGAGGCGACGCAGAACGGCAGGCCAAGTCTCGGCAGCACCTCCCTGATGCCGGGGATCGGCTTCAACTCCTCACGAAATTTGCGCATCAGGTCGACGCGCATCGCGGTGAGGTGCTGGTCGCTGATCTCGAGCCCGAACTCGCTGCCGAGGATCTCGCGCACGCTCTTCATGCTCTTGCCGAGGAAATGCTCGTAGGCGGCATCCTCCGAGACCGTACCACCCGCGAGCGCGATCATGCCGAGCAGTGCCGAGACCGAAAGCGCCTCGCTGTCGACCAGCACGCCGTCGCAGTCGAAGATGACCAGTTCGGGCGTCATCCTGGCTGCTTCCGGTGGCTTCAGAGCTTGCCGGCGAGATAGCGCGTCAGCGTCTCGCGCGCGCCGTTTGCCCACAAGACGTTGAGCGCATGGGCAAAAGCCTCGGCGAAGGCGGCGGAGCGGCCGACATCGCCATAGATGTCCTCCATGGCCAGCCAGGCGCCGGGCGCATCGTTCGCCGCCCTGGCGGTCGCCTGCAGGCGATCCCAATTCGGATCGTTGGGCTCGATGACGACGCCACTGTCGGTGGTGCCGAAGCAGTAGCGGCACCACAGCGCCGATTCCAACGCGAGGCCGGCGACGCCCTTGCCCGCCTTCAGCCGGTCGGCGATGGTCGGGATGATGAATTTCGGCTGCCGGTTGGAGCCGTCGAGGCAGAGCCGGCGGATGGTGTCGCCGATCTTGGGGTTGGAGAAGCGGCGCTCGATGAGCTGGTAATAGTCCTCCAGCACCGTGTCCGGCACCGGCGGCACGGTCGGGATGATCTCGTCGCGTTCCAGCTTGGCGAGGAAGCCGCGCACCAGCGGCTCCTGCATCGCCTCGTGGACGAAGTGTATGTCCATCAGTCCGGCCGGATAGGCGATCGTGGCATGACCGCCATTGAGGATGCGGATCTTCATCAACTCGTAGGGCGCGACATCGCCGACGAACTGCACGCCGACCTTTTCCAGCGCCGGCCGGCCGGCGGTGAAATGATCCTCCAGCACCCATTGGCGGAACGGCTCGCAGAACACCGGCCAGTTGTCCTCCAGTCCGAAATCGCTGGCCAGGATGCCGCGCTCGCGGTCTGTTGTGGCCGGCGTGATGCGGTCGACCATGCCGTTCGGAAAGGCGACGTTGTCCCGTACCCAGTTGGCCAGATCCTCGTCGATCAGCCGCGCCAGGCCGATGACGCCGTCGGAGGTGACGTGGCCGTTATGGGGGATGTTGTCGCAGGACATGACGGTGAACGGCACAATGCCGTCGGCGCGGCGGCGCACCAGCCCTGCAAGGATGAGGCCGAATACGGTCTTCGGCTCCGCACCCGGCTGAGCATCGGCGACGATGTCGGGATGGGTCGGGTTGAAGACACCGGAAGCCGGATCGATGAAATAGCCGCCTTCGGTAATGGTCAGCGAGACGATCCGGATCGCCGGGTCGGCAAGCTGCTCGATGATCGCGGCCGCTTCGCCCGGCATCAGGAAATCGATCATGGCGCCGGTGACGCGGGCGCTCATATGGCCTTGGTCCTGCTCGACCACCGTGGTCAGCCAGTCCTGTTCCTCGAGCTTGCCGCGGCCGATCTTCTCGCCGGCGAAGACGCCGGCGCCGATCAGTGCCCAGTCGTGGCCGAGGCCCGCGTTGAACAGGTCGTCGAGATAGACGGCCTGGTGCGAGCGATGAAAATTGCCGACGCCGAAATGCACGATCCCGGCCTTGAGCCTGGCGCGGTCATAGTTCGGACCGGAGACCTTCGGGGGGAGCTTGGCGAGGTTCGAGGAAGAGAGTTTCACGGTCATCTGCTTTTACCCTTTGGCCGATACATGGCCTGACAATTCTCCCAACCCTCGGGAGAAGGAGCGGCAGCGAGGGGCGGCATCTGCCTGCCAGCATTCATGCCGCCCCCGCATGCCCCGGCGGCAGCCTCTCCCCGGAGGAAGGGAGAGGCGCCTTTCCCCCTCAACTCATCCCCGTCAACTCATCCATTGGCCGCCGTCGACATTGTAGGTCTGGGCGACGATGTATTCGGCCTCGTCGCTGGCCAGGAACACGGCCATGCCGGCGAGGTCCTCCGGCTTGCCCATGCGCCCGTAGGGCACGCCCTCGCCGACCAGCCGCTTCTTCTCGCCCTTCGGCCGGTTCTCGTATCTGGCGAACAGCGCATCGACGTGATCCCACATGTCGCTATCGACGACGCCGGGCGCGATGCCGTTGACGTTGATGCGGTGCTTGATCAGATCGAGCCCAGCCGACTGGGTGAGGGAGATAACGGCGGCCTTGGTGGCGCAGTAGACGGCCACCAGCGGCTCGCCGCGACGGCCGGCCTGGCTTGCCATGTTGATGATCCGGCCGCCCTTGCCCCTGGCGATCATCGAACGGGCGGCCGCCTGCAGCATGAACAGCGTGCCGGCGACGTTGACCGAAAACAGCTTGTCGTAGCTCGCCCTGGTGATCTCGACGATCGGCGCGAGGTCGAAGATGGCGGCGTTGTTGATCAATATGTCGAGGCCGCCGGTCCTGGTCTCCACCGCTTTCACCGCCGCCTCGATGGAGGCCTGATCGGTGACGTCCAGCCTGACGGCGTAGGCCTTGTCGCCGATAGCGGTCGCCGTCTTTTCGGCCGCCGCCAGATCGATGTCGGCAACCGCCACTGTCGCACCCTCGCGCGCGTAGGCTTCGGCGAACGCCCTGCCGATGCCGCGCGCCGACCCGGTGATCAGCGCCGATTTGCCTTTGAGCCTCACCGGGCCATCGCCTTTCCGTCCGGGCCGAAGCGATGCAGCTTGGCCTGGTCGGGCGTCAGATAGATGGTGTCGCCATGATGGACCGCGAGCTCGCCGTCGGCGCGCACCGTCAAGGTGCCGACGCCGTCGGCATGGACATGCAGGAAAGTATCGGAACCGAGATGCTCGGCGACGCCGACGGAGGCCTTCCAGTCGCCGGCCGTGGTCGAGATGTTCATGTGCTCGGGGCGGATGCCGATGGTCTTGGCGCTGTATTTCGCCGCCGGCGCGCCTTCGATCAGGTTCATCTTCGGCGAACCGATGAAGCCGGCGACGAACAGGTTCTTCGGCGTCTTGTAGAGCTCCATCGGCGAGCCGACCTGCTCGACATGGCCGGCGTTGAGCACGACGATCTTGTCGGCCATGGTCATGGCCTCGACCTGGTCGTGGGTGACGTAGATCATCGTCGTCTTGAGCTGGTGGTGCAGTTCGCTGATCTCGAGGCGCATGGTGCCGCGAAGTGCGGCGTCGAGGTTGGAGAGCGGCTCGTCGAACAGGAAGGCGGAAGGCTGGCGCACGATGGCGCGGCCGATGGCGACGCGCTGGCGCTGGCCGCCGGAGAGCTGGCCCGGACGACGCTCGAGGTAGTTGGTGAGGTTGAGCACCCGCGCGGCGTCCTTGACCTTCTTGTCGATGGTCGCCTGGTCCTCGCCCGCCATCTTCAGCGGGAAGGCGATGTTCTTGGCGACCGTCATGTGCGGATAGAGCGCATAGGACTGGAACACCATGGCCAGCTTGCGCTTGGCCGGCGCCTCGCCGGTGACGTCGCGGCCGTCGATATTGATGGTGCCGCCGCTGGTGTCCTCCAGCCCGGCGATCAGCCTGAGCAGAGTGGACTTACCGCAGCCCGACGGACCGACGAACACGACGAACTCGCCATCCTCGATGACCAGGTCGATGTTCGGAATGATCGTCGTCGACCCAAAGGATTTGGAGACGTTCTTTAGCGTGATGTTTCCCATGGTTTCCTCCCCGAGGGATTATTGTCCGTCGTCCGCCGCTTGCGGCGCCCTACTACTTCACCGCGCCGAACGTCAGGCCGCGCACCAGCTGCTTCTGGCTGAACCAGCCCATGATCAGGATCGGCGCGATGGCCAGCGTCGAGGCCGCCGACAGTTTGGCCCAGAACAGGCCTTGCGGGCTGGAGAAGGAGCTGATGAAGGCGGTCAGCGGCGCGGCCTCGGTGGTGGTCAACCGGATCGTCCAGAAGGCTTCGTTCCAGGCCAGGATGATGTTCAAGAGCATGGTGGAGGCAATGCCCGGCACCGCCATCGGGGTGAGCACATAGACGATCTCGTTCCACAGCGAGGCGCCGTCCATGCGCGCCGCCTCCAGGATCTCGCCCGGGATCTCGCGGAAATAGGTGTAGAGCATCCACACCACGATCGGCAGGTTGATCAGCATCAGCATGACCATCAGACCGACGCGGCTGTCGAGCAAGCCGGTGTCGCGGAAGATCAGGTAGATCGGGAACAGCACCGCGACCGCCGGCATCATCTTGGTGGACAGCATCCACATCAGGATGTCCTTGGTGCGCTTGGTCGGCGAGAAGGCCATCGACCAGGCCGCCGGGATGGCGATGATGAGCGCCAGGATGGTCGAGCCAACCGACAGGATCACCGAATTCAGGAAGAACTTGAAATAGCCGCTCTGCGCCTGGACCTCGGAATAGCTCTCGAACGTCCCCGAAGGGATGAGGGCGAAGCCCTGGATCGCCTCCTGCTCCGATTTGAACGAAGTGATGATCGTGTAAAGGATCGGGAAGAAGATCAGCAGGGCGACGATCCAGGCCGCCACCGTGGCGATCGTCTTGTGCTGGGTGGTGACTGCGCGTGCCATCTTATCCTCCCTTACTTATCGAGGTTCTTGCCGACTGCGCGCATGGCGAAGAAGGCGACGATGTTGGCGAGAATGACGGCGATCACGCCACCGGCGGACGCCTGGCCGATTTTGAATTCGAGCAGCGCCTTCTGATAGACGAGGAAGGGCAGGTTGGTGGAGGCGTAGCCGGGGCCGCCATTGGTGGTGACCAGGATCTCGGCGTAGACCGAGAGCAGGAAGATCGTCTGGATCAGGATGACGACGGTGATGGCGCGCGACATGTGCGGCAGCGTCAGATAGATGAAGCGGCTGAGGAAGCCGGCGCCGTCCATCTCGGCCGCCTCCTTCTGCTCGCCGTCGAGCGACTGCAGCGAGGTCAACAGGATCAGCGTGGCGAAGGGCAGCCACTGCCAGGCGACGATGATGATGACGGCGGTCAGCGGATGCTGGCCGAACCAGTCGATCGGCTGGCCGCCGAAGAAGCGCGCAATATCGGCGAAGACGCCGTATTGCGGGTGCATGATCATGTTCTTCCAGACCAGCGCCGCTACCGGCGGCATGACGAAGAACGGCGAGATGACGAGGATGCGGACGATGCCTTGTCCCCACATCGGCTGGTCGATGAGCATCGCCAGGAGGATGCCGCCGACCACCGTGATCACCAGCACGCTGACGACGATGGTCAGCGTGTTGAGAATGGCCGCAAAGAATGCCGGGTTGGAGTAGAACAGCTTGTAGTTGGAGAACCAGACAAAACCGTCGCGGATCGGGTTCAGCGGATTGTATTGCAGGAACGAGAACCAGAGCGTGAAGGCCAGCGGCACGATCATCCAGACGAACAGTAGGATCACCGATGGCGCCATCATGAAGCGGGCAAGCGAACGGGTCTGCTGAGTAGCCATGACGGTCACCCTCCAAATGTCAGCCGGATTTTAGAGTCACAATTTCCGAGATTGTGAAGGTGGCCGCCCGACTGGGATTCGGGCGGCCAATGCCGGTCATGATGCGCTACCGGCTTTCGGCACCGGGAGGAGCCTTACTTGATGTAGCCGCCTTCGGTCATCGCCGCGGTGGCTGCGTCCTGGGCCTGCTTCAGCGCGTCGTCGACGCTCGACTGGCCGGCGAGTGCCGCCGAGAACAGCTGGCCGACAGTGGTGCCGAGACCCTGGAACTCAGGAATGGCGACGAACTGCACGCCGACATAGGGCACCGGCTTGACCGTCGGATGCGTCGGGTCGGCCGCATTGATGGAGTCCAGCGTCATCTTGGCGAAGGGCGCCGCCTTCTGGTACTCGGCGTTGTTGTAGAGCGAGGTGCGCGTTCCCGGCGGAACGTTGGCCCAGCCTTCCTTCGCCGCGACCAGATCGAGATAGCCCTTCGAGGTTGCCCAGGAGACGAACTTCTCTGCCGCTTCCGCCTTCTGCGTGCCGGCGGGAATTGCCAGCGACCATGCCCACAGCCAGTTGCCGCGCTTGCCCAGGCCATTGTCGGGCGCCAGCGCATAGCCGACCTTGTCGGCGACGGTGGAGTTCTTCGGGTCTGAGACGAAGGAGGCGGCGACGGTGGCGTCGATCCACATGCCGCACTTGCCCTGCTGGAACAGCGCCAGGTTCTCGTTGAAGCCGTTGGACGAGGCGCCCTCGGGACCGTCGGCCTTCATCAGGTCGACATAGAACTGCAGCGTGTTCTTCCATTCGGGCTGGTCGAACTGCGGCTTCCAGTTCTCGTCGAACCAGCGGGCGCCGAAGGAGTTCGACATGGCGGTCAGGAAGGCCATGTTCTCGCCCCAGCCGGCTTTGCCGCGCAGACAGACGCCGTTCACGCCGTTGGCGCGGTCGGTCATCTTGTCGGCGGCCTGCTTGATGAAGTCCCAGGTCGGCGCATCGGGCATGGTCAGCCCGGCCTTCTCCATCAGGTCCTTGCGGTACATGACGAAGGAGCTCTCGCCGTAGAAGGGCGCGGCATAGAGCTTGCCGTCGACCGACAGGCCGCCGGCGATGGCCGGAATGATGTCCTTGGTGTCGTAGTCGTCGCCGAGCTTGTCGAGCGGCAGCAGCCAGCTCTGCTTGGCCCAGATCGGAACCTCGTAGGTGCCGATGGTCATGACGTCGTACTGGCCGCCCTTGGTGGCGATGTCGGTGGTGACGCGCTCGCGCAGCACGTTTTCCTCGAGCGTGACCCAGTTCAGCTGGATGTCGGGGTTCTTCTTGGTGAAGTCGTCGGTCAGCTTCTGCATGCGGACCATATCGCCATTGTTGACGGTGGCGATGGTGATGGATTCGGCGTGCGCGGCGAACGCAAGAGCGCTGGCCGACAACAGGCCCAGGGTGAGCGTGCGAAGTTTCATCAAATTCCTCCCATAAACCAAGTGAGCATTTGCCTTGGCTGTGAGCAATTACTCATCCGCCGTGAATTATGTCAAGCCGGATTCGATGCTGCAGCGCAGCACAAGTGACCCGTGCGACGACGCGCAAAAGCGCACGGTCGGATGCGTGAAGAGGCGCCGGTGGGGTTGGCCAGCGACGGGTTTTAGCGATCAGCCTATTGGCAGGCGATCTCGGCCAGGATCCAGTCGCGAAAGGCGCGGATCTTCGGCAC
>NZ_RZOS01000168.1:0-11466 GCF_004022605.1 Mesorhizobium sp. M4B.F.Ca.ET.089.01.1.1 | reverse complement strand
CGACTATGCCGTGTTCGACTTTGCCGTGAACAGCGGGCCGGGCAGGGCGGCGAAATACCTTCAGGCGATCGTCGGCGCCACCGAGGACGGCCGGATCGGCCCAGCCACGCTTGGCGCCGTCAGGGCCCGGCCCGCCGGTGTCGTCATCGATGGGCTGTGCGACGCGCGTCTGGCGTTTCTCAAGCGGCTGTCGACCTGGCCTACCTTTGGCCGGGGCTGGAGCCAACGGGTCGGCTCGGTACGGGCCGAGGCGCTGCTGTTGTCGGTGGCCAAACCGCCGGCCCCGTCCGCGCCTTCGGCTGAAGCCGCGAATCCGGAGGCAACGGCCAATCCAGCCGCGCCCGCCGGCAAGGCGTTCTGGCGGTTGTTGCTCGCCATCTTCAAACCGATCCTTGGAGGCAGGAGATCATGATTGCCGTCATCATCCGCATCGCGCTGCGCTACGGCGCGGCGATCCTCGTCGCCCGCGGCCTGCTCGGCGCCGGCGACGCTGCCGCCCTGTCGGGCGACCCCGACATCCAGGTGGCGCTCGAAACCGGCATCGGCCTGGCGATCAGCCTGGTCACCGAGGCCTGGTATCTGCTCGCTCGCAAGTTCCACTGGCAAAGGTGAGGGGGGTCAAATGAACGAGGTCTTGACCGAACTCCTGCGCCAGGCGCTGCCCTGGATGGCGGGTGCGCTCCTCATCGCAGCGGCACTTGTCGTGTGGTGGCTGTCATGACGGCGCTTCTCTCTTTCCTGTTCGACAATCCCGCGATCCTTGGCCTGCTGGCCTCCGTCATTGCCGCGCTCGGCTGGGGCTTTCGCCAGCGGTTAGCCGGCGCCGAGGCCGAGCGCAGCAGGCAGGCCAAAGCCGAGGCAGCGGCCCGCGCGCTCGCCGACCGGGTCGACAACGACATCGGCGCTCTGCCCGCGGGCGCCATCAAAAAGGAGTTGAAGGCATGGGCAAGGGATTGATTGTCATGCTGCTTGCCGCGGCTTTGGCCGGATGTACCACGAGCACTGGCGGCTTCTGCGCCGTTTCCAGGCCGCTGCGCCTCTCCGCCAAAGCCGTTGACGCGCTGTCGGACGAGGAAGCGAGGGCACTGCTCGCGCACAATCGCAAGGGCCAGAAACTCTGCGGCTGGAGGCCCTGATGCAGGATCTGTTCGATCTCTTGGGCATCAAGGGCCCTGTGGTGGCCGCGGGGCTGGCAGGCGGCGCATTGCGGGCCCTGTCGCGTCACCGCTACAAGCTGCGCGAAATGATCGCTTCGCCGATCTGCGGCGCGCTTGCCGCCGCCTATCTGACGCTGCCGACCGTGGCCTGGTTCAAGACAAGCGGCCTGCCGATCCCCGATCCTGCCGACGACACCACGACCTTGGCTGCCGCCTTCCTGATCGGCGTCTCGGCGATGTGGATCTCGGACATTCTGTTCGAGGTCGTCGTGCGGAAATTCAAGCCGACAAACGAAGAGTGATCTGCCGCGCCGCGCGCTCCTTGGTCTTCGAATAAGCATCTGCTAATATTTGTCCTGTGCATGGAGCCGCAATCGGAGCCAAACCTGTGCGCTTTTTCTGAGCAATGAGAGGGCACAATGATCAAGCTGGGACGCATCTGCGTAGTAAGGACTTTGTGGGTCCTTTGGCTTTTTACACTGCCCGCCCAGGCGAACAACTTGAATGATCTTGTCAAGAAGGGCGACGTCGCAGCGGTGGCTTCCGCCTTGGACAAAGGCGCCGCCATTAACGAAATTGACGGTGTTACGGCGCTCTACATCGCCTGCGAAAAAGGAAATGTCGAGTTAGCACAACTTCTGATCAAGCGTGGGGCGGACGTTAGCCTGCCCGTCAGTTGGCAAAGAACGCCGCTCTACGCCGCCAACAAGGGCGGGTACGCTGACATCGTGAAGCTGTTGCTCGACAACGGGGCCGACCCAAATCAGGTGGCGAAAGCGCAAACGCCGCTTCACGTAGCTGCCGAGAATGGCTGCCTCCAGTGCGTCATCCATCTCGTGGATGCCGGAGCAGAGGTCAACGCGCTGACATCGAATGGAAGTCCGCCCATACATCTGGCCAAGCTGAGTGGTCACGACGACGTCGTGGCCTACTTGCGCAGTCATGGCGCCAGCCGACCGGCCATTGCGCCGATTTCGGCACGACTTGCATCGGCGAACGCTGAATCGGGCAAAGAACTTTTCGGCAAGACGTGCGGGACTTGTCATCTTGTCGTGCCGGGGGTCAAGAATCCCAAGCCCAATCTGTGGGGCATCGTAGGGCGGCCGAAGGCCTCGCAAGGCGATGTCGAGTATTCGTCGAGTCTAAAGGATGCCGGTGGCGATTGGACTTTTGAGGAACTCAATTTGTTCATCTCAAATCCCGCGCTCGCGTTGCCTGGAACAGATATGCTTTTCCCGGGCCTGCAGGACGAGAAGCAGCGAGCGGACCTCATCGCATACCTGCGGACCTTGAGTGACACACCGTTGCCGCTTCCCTAGAATTGATTTTGATGTCCTCCCGTCCTCAATCCAGGCGGCTGTCGCCGCTGCGGCCTTACCAGGACGCTTGAGCGGCTGGACGAAGAGCGCCACAATCCCCATCTATGGAGAAATCCAAGGGAGATATGATATGGCGACTTCCACCGAACGAGCGGTGCTTGCTGGCGGCTGCTTTTGGGGCATGCAGGATCTGATCCGGCGCTATCCGGGTGTGATCTCGACCCGTGTCGGCTACAGCGGCGGCGACGTGCCCAACGCCACCTACCGCAACCACGGCACCCATGCGGAGGCCATCGAGATCATTTTCGATCCGGCCAGGATCAGCTACCGCACGCTGCTCGAATTCTTCTTCCAGATCCACGATCCGACGACCAGGAACCGTCAGGGCAACGATGTCGGCATGAGCTATCGCTCGGCGATCTACTATACCAGCGACGACCAGAAGCGGGTTGCCGACGACACCATCGCCGATGTCGAGGCTTCACACCTGTGGCCGGGCAAGGTCGTCACCGAGGTCGCGCCGGTCGGCCCTTTCTGGGAAGCCGAACCCGAGCATCAGGACTATCTGGAGAAATATCCGAACGGCTATACCTGCCATTTCGTCAGGCCGGGGTGGAAGCTTCCGGTTCGTGAAAAGGCGGCGTCGTAAGCCCGATCGGTGCTTGGCAGGTTTTTCCCGCCTGCGCCGGAACATTAGTTCTGGCTAAGAGTTCATCCCCCGGCAGCGCGTAACGGTTTGCTGCCTGATCGGGGCCGGCATCCCGATCCAGCCCGCGTCCCCTGCGAGAGGCGCGGGCTTGCTTGTGTCGATAACTCGGCCTGGACTTGCCGATCCCACCAATTTCGCCCGTCGTGCCAGAAGGCACGGCGGGCTTTTTTGCGTTCAGGTCCCGGCAACGCCCGGGGCGCCCGCCGCGGCCGCCAGTGCCGTCCCGGATCTAGCCCTTGGCGCGACGGCCGTCGCTTTCATGGTTGCCGATCCAGTGCGCGCGGATGCGGTCGCTGGTTTCGAGATAAGCCATGTCGATCAGATAGGTCAGAAGCTTCTCGCCATCGGCTTCGGCTTTCTGACGCAGTTCACGCAAGATCCCCTGCGCAAACTGCAGGTTTTCCATTTTGCTCGGCTGGTCCATCGCTGCCCCCAATGTCTGCATGTGAATTCTGGCTGACTGTTGCTTGCATCAAGATTTTGGCGAGACTCACGGCGAAGCTGTGCTCGGTTGTGTCGGCGTCCGATCAACGAAGCTGTTGGACATTCTTCGGAAATGTCGATATTCGCCCGCCTGGTCACTGCCGAAGTCAGCAAGCACGGCAAGGGTCCGCCCGGAAGCTAGGGTGCGCGCTAGGAGGATTTGCGCCTCCTCGATCCGCCGCCAAGACGCAGCTGCACCTCTTCGTGGGCATTGTCCAGCAAGTAGAACAGCAGATCCTGTCCGATCGATTGTGAGATTTCCTTGGCCTGCTCGATATGCTGATGGATCTCGCGCAAGGAGGCCTCCTCGCAATCCTCTTCTTGCGTCAGGTCGACGAACCAGCCGGGATAGACAGCCGCTTCTCCAAGGCTGTCGACATAGCATTGGCCGACTGCCAGGATCTTGCGAAGGCCCATCTTTTCCGAACGAACTTTGCAGACCTCGCGGAAGCTCGATCGGCGCTCTACCGCCCGGCGGATCGCAACATTGACCCGCAGCCGGTCCTCGGCCTCGATGCTTTCCATGCATCTTTCGAGGGGAGCGCCACGCGAGAACTCATCGAGCGTGAGTCCGAAATAGTCGGAGAGGTTGGCGTCACCGTAGACACGGTTTCGCTTGATGTCCCAGGTCCAGAACCCGTCGATCGGTGGATATCGCAGATGAACGCCGCGACCTCCTGCAGGCATCGCCGCCATGAAAACCGCCCCGTTCGGCTTCAAGATTCGCAATAGTATGTAACATAGGCGAAAAGAAACAAGGTGGCCTTTTGTACAAGACCATCAAGGATCACGTTGCGTCAGAGGGTTTGCGTACTTGGATATCGTAATTGATGTCGTGAAAAAAATAACTTGGGGAGAATTTTCTTTCATGGAAAGAATGTCTGGCCTGGTAGCGCAACCATAACTTGGTACTTCACAAGATAACCAAGCTGCAAGACTGGCAAAATAATAGCAAAGGTTGTGCCGGTCTGCCTGAAGAACAACTCCGCACGGCTGCGAGGCCGACGCGGCAATGTTGGGAACGTTGCCTGAACCGCGCCGGCCAAAGCGGTTTCCAGAAGTCCACCGCAAATCGAATCTTAACTGAGCATTGGGGCAGCGGCAAACCGACCATCGGTTGCAAAATGCAAGCCGATTTACCGTCGATCCAGATGGAAGCTGGCCTGCCTCTTAGGCCAGCTTGCGCTGGAGTAGGTTGTCCGAGGGCGCCTCGTTACTGTAGTTCCCGGCTCCTCTGCCGGCGATTCGCCATCGACGCGATCGTGTTCGAATTGCTGCGCGTCGGGCAGCGGCTGCAACCAGTGTTCGCGCCTCACGATCCACAGTTCGTAGGTCGGCTCGAGCTCCGTCGGCGCTACATCGAGGCTACCGAGCATCACTTCGACTTCCTCCTCGCCAACCGAGGTCACGCGGCCGCCGCAGGTCGGGCAGAAACTTCTGCCGCCATAGGTGCTGACGATGCCGGCCGTCTCGAAGGCTTCGAGCGGCCAGATGGCGAAGGCCTGGTAGGCCGATCCGCTGGTCTTGCGGCAATCCTTGCAGTGGCAAAGCCCGATCCGAAGCGGCTCGCCCGTCACCGAGAACTGGACACCGCCGCATAGGCAGCTGCCGCTGCGCCTGACATCACTGGACATGGCTGTTTCCTCCTGGGTCGCGCCGCTCTGGTCAGCCGGCCGCGACAACATGCCGGGAAATGTCTAACCCGAATCAATTCGCGCGAGGCGCAAACGGTTCCACGCTGCGCGGCGTCGAGGGCGACGCCACCGCAATCAGTTTGCGCAGGTTGTCAGCTTCGGCGAGTTGTCAGTTCGGGAAGTCGAAAACCGGCTCCTGGCAGCGGTAGACGCGGCACTGGCCGTCGCGCGTCGGAACGGAGGCGGCGGTGGGCACCTCCGGCCAGTCGCATTCATTGCCGAACTGGCGCACATAGCGCTCGTAGGTGTTTTGGCCGGTGGTCAGCACGGCCGCACGCTGGCTTTGGATCAGCGACCGTACCTGTTCGCAGCTCATTGCACGCGTGTCGGGGCGGGCATGAGCCGTGGTGGCGGCACACAACAAGGCGCCGGCAATCCATGCGATCGAACGAGCCTTCATCGGCAACCCCAGCTTGAACATCCTTCTCTTAGAGAAAGGATCAGAAAACGGCCAGATACTTCAACAGCGAAACGATGCCGATGATGATAACGACGATCTGCGCGATCTGTCGCGTGCGGCCGTCAAGCGGGAGGCGCTGGACGAGGTAGAGCACGAGGATGATCACCAGGAACGTGATCAGGATGCCGATGAGCGCCGATGAAGCCACGTCCTGTCTCCCTGGTATCGTTTCGAGCTCAAATGTTTACGAACAAACAAATTGGCAAACGTCGTTGCGGCCGGATCGGTTCCCGGCTGGAAACGGCGGAGGCCGCGAAGCCAGGCGGCTCGCGGCCTCAGTTCGGCGCTACGCCGGTTACTTGCCGCAATGATTGTCGTTCACCGTCGGTGTGCTTGTCCCGGGCGATGTCCCGGTTGCGTCAGGCTGTGCGCCCTGCGGGCCGACCGGACAGTTCTGATCCGGGGTCGGGCTCGTCGCATAGGGGCTCATGCCGTCGATGCTGTAGGTCGGCGTGGGATCGATGGCATTGGGGCCGTTCGGATCGACCGTGTTGGGGCCATCGGGGTCGACGACAACCGATTTTCCACTGCCGTCGGCCATGCCTGAGCCGGCCGTGTCGCCAGCGGTCTGGGCCATCGCCGATGTGCCGAGGCCAAGCGTCAGCAAGGCGGCTGCGAGGATTCTCATGGTCATGGCGGTCTCCATTTGGTTGTGGCTTCGTCGCGTCGCGACTTTTGGGGGAACCGCTCGCGCCGGTGATGGTTCCCTCGCAAGTTCATTTGGATGGGGAGGTCGCCGACACCTCCTGCCGCCCCTGACGACTGCGCAAGCGTAGTCGGGAACCGGCGTTCGCGGCCGGACACCGCGCGCCGGGAACCGAAATCCCTCACGCGCATTCCTTGTCGAGTTAATTTTCCAGCATCGAAAGGCGAGGGGGTCGGTGGATACGATTGAACATGGCGGCATCGGGCTCCCGGGCGCCCATGCCTTCGATCTGCTGCAGGCGCTGCCAGTCGCCGTCTACACCACCGACAAGCAAGGCCTCATCACTTTCTTCAACGAAGCCGCGGCCGAACTTTGGGGGCATCGTCCCATCATCAACGAGGATCGCTGGTGCGGGTCGTGGAAGCTGCGTCATCTCGACGGTCGCAAGATGGCGCACGACGAATGCCCGATGGCCATTGCCTTGCGCGAAGAAAAGGACGTTCGCTGGGGGCGGGCGATTGCCGAGCGGCCCAACGGAGAACTCATCCCATTCAGCGCGCATCCCGTCCTGCTTCGCAACGAGACCGGTGACACGATCGGCGCAATCAACACCTTGCTTGACCTGCGCACCCAGACCATGGCGGACGAAGCCCGCACGCGGCTTGCCTCCATTGTCGAGTCATCGATGGATGCGATCGTTTCAAAGGACATAAACGGCATCATCACCAGCTGGAACGACGCGGCGCAGCGCCTCTTCGGCTACACGCCGGCGGAGGCGATCGGCCGGCCGGTGACGATCCTCATCCCGCCCGACCACCTGGACGAGGAGGTCTCGATCATCACCCGCATTCGCGCCGGCGAGGTCGTGCCGTCCTACGAGACGGTGCGCCAGCGCAAGGACGGCACGCGCATTCCTGTTTCGCTGACCGTCTCGCCGATACGCGACGGCATCGGCAGGATCATCGGCGCGTCCAAAATCGCGCGCGACATCAGCTCTCATAAGGAGAGCGAACGGCGCATCCGCCTGCTCATGCGCGAGGTCAACCATCGCGTGAAGAACCAGTACTCGGTCATCATCTCGATGATCCGCGAGACGAGCAAGCAAGCCAGCAGCCCGGAGGTCTTTCTGGAGCAGGTGCGCGAACGCATCCTGGCGCTTTCGGAATCGCATGATCTGCTTGTCAATGCCGAGTGGCGCGGCGCAACGGTTGCCGAGCTGGTCGAGGCGCAGGTGAGGGTCTTCGCGGCGCAGTCGCGCCTGTCGGCAAAGGGGCCGGTGATCATGCTCAAGCCGAATGCCGTCCAATATCTCGGCATCGCCTTCCACGAACTGGCGACAAATTCGGCAAAGTACGGCGTCCTGTCTAACCCGGTCGGGCAGGTCGAGATCGAATGGGCCATAACCACCGCCGCCAATGGCGAGGAAACCTTCGGGCTTGTCTGGCACGAGCACGATGGACCGCCCTTGGACGGAGAGATACGTCGCGGATTCGGATCGGTTGTACTGAAACGGATCGCGCCGCAGGCGCTGGGCGGTACCGGACAGCTGGAGTTCGGCGAGCACGGTGTAAGCTGGAAGCTCGAAGCGCCGTTGCGATACGTGAAAAACTCTCTTGACGAGATGGATTGACGGCGCGACCGGCCGAAACTTCGCGCTGACATCCTCTCCTTACTGCGTCGCCGAACAGGCGCGCTCGGCCATCTCGGCGACAAGCGCGCAGTCGAACTCCATGGCTGCCCCATACGTTTCGGCTATTTGCACGACCATATATTCGAGGTCTTCGCGCGCGACGTTTTCGTCGAGGTTTCGCAGACGCACACGCTCAGCCACGACAGCGACATTGACCACGCCCGTGGAATGGATCGCGGCCAGGACCAGGGAGTTGAGGTCTTCTCGCAATTGGCTTGAATAGCTGTCGCGCATGGCAGTTGCCTTCCGGTGAGGCGTTTTCCCTCATTTTCGAGCATGCGCCCGGCACATTGCGATAGCAAGCAAAAATTCAAAAATAGTGAAATAAAATCAATTAGTTGGTATAGTCTGTTGTTTGCTTGGTCGATGCCTTGTCCTCATCGTTGGGCCTTTGCGCCGATCACCCATCGCTCTCCCTTGACGGGATGTGCGTCAAATCCTAATTTTACTGTTAGTGAGCCAGATACTAACTCACTGCATTTTGGTCTTGGCGGAGGCGCAAATGGGCGAACTGGAACGACCTGAACGGCTCCAGATCATGCTGACGGCTGACGAATTGGCTGCACTGGAAAACTGGCGCTTCGAAAAGCGTATGCCGAGCCGGTCGGCGGCCGTGCGGGAACTGCTGCGGCGCGGCCTCGCCGCGGAAGGGTTCCTCAAGGCCGAGCAGGGGCTGAAATCGCAAGAGTTTGGAATTCTGGAGCCGGAACGCAACGACAGCGCCGAAGGCAAGCCGGTCGCAGACTAGCCACTGAGCAAACCCGCCTGTCTTGTTCGGACGCCGCGGCCTTATCGTCGGGTCGCACGAAAAGTTTCAACCGCACAACCGCTTCCACCGCTTTCGCTTTGCCGCGCGCTTGCTAAAGGTGGAGCGAAGAATGCCGCGGGGCAGAATCTGCCGGGGAGCGGCGAGCTCGGACGGAACTTCTGCCAATGACATGGACTGGCGCGGCGGCACTTTTGATCCTCATCCTGACCTATGCCGGTGTCGCCGTCGGCCGTTTTCCGGGCCTCCGCCTCGATCGCGCCGGCATTGCGCTGCTCGGTGGTGCGGCCATGATCGCCGTCGGCGCGATCAGCATGGAGGATGCCTACCGCGCCATCAACTTCGACACCATCACGCTGTTGCTCGGCATGATGATCGTAGTCGCGCATCTGAAGGTCTCGGGCGCCTTCCGCGCGCTCGGCGGCTTCGCCATCGAGCATGCGCACGCGCCGTTCATGCTCCTGGTCATGGTAACGCTGCTGACCGGCGTGCTCTCGGCCTTCCTGGTCAATGACGCAATCTGCCTGGTGATGGCGCCGATTGTCGTCCATGTCACGCGCGTCATCAACCGCAACCCGGTGCCGTATCTGATCGCCACCTGCACGGCCTCCAATTGCGGCAGTGTCGCCACCATCACCGGCAACCCGCAGAACATGGTGATCGGCGCGCTTTCCGGCATTTCCTATCCTGCCTTTTCGGCCGCTCTCGCGCCGGTGGCGCTGTTCGGCCTTCTCGCCGTCATCGTCATCTTGCGCATCGCCTACCGCGCCGAATTCGCCCGCACCGTGGACCTCAGTCCCGAAGTCTATCGCGGCCGCATGCTGCCGGGTCAGGTGCTGAAGGCGGTTGTCGTCTGCGTCATGCTGGCGGTCGCGTTCTTCGCCGGCGTTGCGGTTGCCAAGGCGGCGCTGATTGCCGGCGCCTTCCTGCTCGTCACCCGCGCGATCAAGCCGCATCGCATCTACCGGGAGATCGACGGCCCGCTGCTGTTCATGTTCGCCGGCCTGTTCGTGGTCGTGGCCGGCGCCGAAAAGACGCTGCTGACGCCCGAGATGATCGCCTGGGCGAAAAACAGCGGACTCGACGATGTCTGGCGGCTCTCCGGCTTCACCGCCGTGCTCTCCAACATCATGAGCAACGTGCCGGCGGTGCTGGCGTTGAGGCCCTTTGTCCCCGGGCTTGAAAACCCCGAGCGCGCCTGGCTGGTGGTCGCGATGAGCTCGACGCTGGCCGGCAATTTCACGCTGCTCGGCTCTGTCGCCAACCTGATCGTCGCCGAGCAGGCCAAGGCGGCGGGCAAGGAGCTTTCCTTCTCCGCCTTCTTCAAGGTCGGCTTGCCGCTGACGCTGGTCACGCTTGCCGCCGGCACGGCCTGGTTGGCTTTCACCACCTGATTTCCAAGTTTTCAGCCCGCGACAAAAATTTGTCGCGAGCTTTTATCGAATCGATTGCGCAAACGTTTCGATGGCTCTATGGTTTCCATATATCCGCCGAAGAGCGGTCGGGAAACGCAATCAAGGGAGGAGCGCTTGCGGGCACTCCACACGAGCCGTCATGCCGACAATGGCTGAGGTCGCGCGCCGCGCCGGCGTCTCGGTGTCGACCGTCTCGCACGTTGTCAACGGCACCCGCTTTGTTTCGCCCGAGAAGGCGAGACTGATCAACGAGGCCATCGCCGCCATGGGCTATCAGCCCAACGAACTGGCGCGCTCGCTGAAGGTCGCCTCGACCCGCAGCGTCGGGCTCGCCATCTCGGCGATTTCCAATCCTTACTTCACCGACATCATCTGCGCGGTCGAGGCCGAATGCGCCCGGCTCGGCCTGATGGTGTTCCTCTCCGACACGCAGGAAGATCCGAACCGCGAGCTTCAGGTGGTGCGCGCCTTCCACCAGCGCCGCGTCGACGGCGTCATCCTGGCGCCGTCTGGCTCGCCCGAGCGCGCCATCGACTATCTCGCCGAAAAGAAGCTGCCCTGCGTTTTGATCGACCGCTTCGCCGACGACCGCTTCGACCAGATCGGTGTCGAGAACGACACGGCGATGCAAGCCCTCATCGACCATGTCGTGTCCTTCGGCCACAAGCGCATCGGCTATATTGCCGGCCAGCCGGGGCTGGCCACCACGCGCGAGCGCATCGAGGCGTTTCGCGCATCGCTCGCCGCCAATGGACTTGAATGCCTGCCGCGCTATGTCTCGCCGGAGAATGTCGACACGGCGAGCGCCACGGCATCGACGCATGCGATCCTGGCCTTGCCGACGCCGCCCACCGCATTGGTCACCGGCAACAACATGACGACGATCGGGGCAGTCCGCGCCATCCGCGAGAAGGGTCTTTCGATTCCCGGCGACCTGTCGCTGGTCGGCTTCGACGATTTCGAATGGGCCGACTGCTTCGAGCCGCGCCTGACGCTGGTCGAACAGCCCTGCACCGAGATCGGGCACCAGGCGGCGGCGCTGCTCAGCGAGCGCATCGCCTCCAGCCACGCAGCGCCGCCGCCTGGTGCCCGATCTCGGTGCAGGGCTGTTCGACCAGCGTCAGGCG
>NZ_RZOS01000167.1:0-11502 GCF_004022605.1 Mesorhizobium sp. M4B.F.Ca.ET.089.01.1.1 | reverse complement strand
CCTTCATGCAGCGGGCGCTGTTCGGCTCGCTGCTGCTGTCGCTCGGCGCCTGCCCGGTCGGCGTCTTCCTGATGCTGCGGCGCATGAGCCTGTCGGGCGACGCCATGGCGCATGCCATCCTGCCAGGTGCCGCCGCCGGCTTCCTGCTCTACGGCCTGGAAATCCTGCCGATGACCATTGGCGGGCTGATCGCCGGCATCATTGTTGCGCTCGGCGCGGGCGCGGTCTCGCGCTTCACCATCCAGCGCGAGGACGCCTCGATGGCGGCCTTCTATCTGATCTCGCTCGCCGTCGGTGTGCTGATGGTGTCAATTCGGGGCTCCAGCGTCGATCTCATGCATGTGCTGTTCGGCACCGTGCTTGCGCTCAACAACGAGGCGCTGACGCTGATCGGCGGCATCGTGCTGGTCACTTTAGTCAGCCTCACCATCTTCTGGCGGGCGCTGGTCGCAGAATGCCTCGACCCGCTGTTCCTGCGCTCGGTGAGCCGCATGGGCAGCCCGGTGCATTTCATCTTCCTCGGCCTCGTCGTGCTCAACCTCGTCGGCGGGTTCCAGGCGCTGGGCACGCTTTTGTCGGTCGGGCTGATGATGCTGCCGGCCGCCGCCGCCCGCTTCTGGACGGTGCGGGTCGAGCCTATGTGCGTGCTGGCGGTGCTGGTCGGCTTTGCCTCCTGCATCGCCGGGCTGCTCTTGTCCTATCACGCCTCGCTGCCGTCCGGCCCGGCCATCATCCTGTCGGCCGGTGTCGTCTACTTCTTCTCGATCGTGTTCGGCTCGCGCGGCGCGTTGCGCGCCCGCATCGTCCACCACCGCCACCGCACCGCCTGATCCCCAAGCAAGGAGACCCGCCCAATGCTGAAATCCTTCCGTGCCGCGCTGACCCTGAGTGTTATAACATTTACCGCTCTCGGAACATCGTCGGCCCTCGCCGCGCCGCTCAAGGTGGTGGCGAGCTTCACGGTAATTGCGGATTTCGCCAAGAATGTCGGCGGCGACCGGGTCAGCATCACCACCATCGTTGGGCCGGATGGCGACGCGCATGTCTACGAACCGAGCCCGGCCGACGCTGTGGCAATGGCCGGCGCGGACGTGGTGCTGGTCAACGGCCTGCATTTCGAAGGCTTTTTGCAGCGCCTGGTCGACGCCAGCGCTACCAAGGCCGCGATCGTGACTTTGACCAAGGACGTCACCCCGATCGACTTCAAGCCGGAATTTGCTGACGCGGATGCTGCCGAAGGCGCCGGCAAGACCGTTACCGACCCGCACGCCTTCCAGTCGATCGCCAACGCCAGGATCTATGTGAAGAACATCGCCGAGGCCTTCTGTGCCGCCGACAGCGAGGGCTGCGTCGGCTTCCAGACCAATGCGGCTGCCTACACCAAGAAGCTCGATGCACTGGAAGGCGAAGTGAAGGCCGCGATCCAGTCGATCCCCGAAGAGAAGCGCGTCGTCATCACCTCGCACGACGCGTTCGGCTATTTCGAGCACGAATACGGCCTGACCTTCCTGGCGCCGCAGGGCATTTCGACGGACTCCGAGCCGTCGGCCGCCGATGTCGCCAAGCTGGTCAACCAGGTCAAGCAGGACAAGGCGGCGGCGATGTTCATCGAGAACATCACCAATCCGCGACTGATCGAGCAGATCGCCAGCGAGACCGGCATCAAGGTCGGCGGCACGCTCTATTCGGATGCGCTGTCGCAGCCCGACGGCCCGGCCTCGACCTATATCGACATGATGCACAACAACATCGCCCAGATCAAAGGCGCGATCCTCGGCAGCTGAAGTCGGCTCATCCAGCCGGATCGCGACGATCCGGCTGGATTTTCCGCCGCGAATGTCTATCTGCAAAGACGACGCCGACGGCGTGCGACGATACGCGATCGGCGGGAGCAGTTGCCGGCCGCGTCAGGGGATGGCAAGACTGCCGCCGAAGCAGATTGCGAGGACGACCATGGAATATCGAGAGATCAGCGACGACTATTCCGTCTCGGGCCAGATCCAGCCCAGCGATATCACCGCCATCAAGGAAGCAGGCTTCAAGAGCGTGATCTGCAACCGGCCGGACAACGAGCAGCCCGGCCAGCCCTCGGCCGAAAGCGTCCAGGCGGCGGCAGAGGCTGCGGGCCTCGCCTTCCGCTTCATCCCGGTCATCAGCGGCCAGATCACCTTCGAGAATGTCCAGGACCAGGCCGCGGCGCTCGACGAGCTCGAAGGCCCGGTGTTCGCCTACTGCCGCTCCGGCGCGCGCTGCACCAATCTCTATGGGCTGATTCAACAGTCGAGGGGCTAAATCGGCAGAGCGCCGGTCTCCTTCAGCGTCTCTAGCACGATAGCCGTCTTCACGTGCTGGACGGATTCATGCGGCAGGAGCACGCCATTGACGAACTCCGACAATGATTTGAGGTCGGGCGTCACCACCTTCAATATGTAGTCCATCTCGCCGGTCAGCGCGTGCGCCTCCTGTACCTCGGGCAGCCGCGCCACCAACTCGCCGAAGCGGCGGGCATTGTCGCGATTGTGGGTGGCCAAGGTCACCGAGATGACATTGACCAGCGAAAAGCCCAGCCGATCGCGGTCGAGCACGGCGCGGTAGCCCTTGATGTAGCCGTCCTCTTCCAGCCGCTGGCGGCGGCGCGAGCACTGCGACGCCGACAGGTTCACCCGCTCCGAAAGGTCGTTGTTGGTGAGCCGCGCATCGCCTTGCAGAAGCGCCAGTAACTTGCGATCAAATTGGTCAAGCCGCGCATCATCCACGGATTTTCCTCCATTCATGCACATTCCACGCATGACATGAGCATTTCAGGCGTTCAAATGCAAGCACCGTGCGGCCCTCAGGCGCTATGATGAGCAAAGATGGCCAGGAACGGCCGCAACAGCTTCGGAGAACCGCCATGGGCCCCTTCCCGCACGACGCGCCGCCCGCCAGGATCAGCAAGGCGAACCCCGCCGGCACCGACGGTTTCGAATTCGTCGAGTTCGCGCATCCCGAGCCGGAAAAGCTCGCCGAGCTCTTCACCCGCATGGGTTATGTCGCGGTGGCCAAGCACCGCACCAAGGACATCACGGTCTGGCGGCAGGGCGACATCAACTACGTCGTCAATGCAGAGCCCGGCTCGCATGCGATGAAGTTCGTCGACAAGCACGGACCCTGCGCAGCCTCTATGGCGTGGCGCGTGGTAGACGCGAAACACGCCTTCGAGCATGCCGTGTCGAAGGGTGCGACGCCCTATGAGGGCACCGACAAGGCGCTCGACGTGCCGGCCATCGTCGGCATTGGCGGCTCCCTGCTCTATTTCATCGAGGCCTATGGCGAGAAAGGCTCGGCCTATGACGCCGAGTTCGCATGGCTGGGCGAGCGCGACCCAAAGCCCGAGGGTGTCGGCTTCTACTTCCTCGACCACCTCACCCACAATGTCTATCGCGGCAATATGGACAAGTGGTGGGACTTTTATCGCGACCTGTTCGGCTTCAAGCAGATCCACTTTTTCGACATCGACGGCAAGATCACCGGTCTGGTCAGCCGTGCGATCACCTCGCCCTGCGGCAAGATCCGCATTCCGCTGAACGAGTCCAAGGACGAGACCAGCCAAATCGCCGAATATCTGAAGAAGTACAATGGCGAGGGCATCCAGCACATCGCCGTCGGCACCGACGCGATCTATGAGGCCACCGACAGGCTCGCCGCCAACGGGCTGAAGTTCATGCCCGGCCCGCCCGACACCTATTACGAGATGTCGCACGAGCGTGTGCACGATCACGACGAGCCGGTCGAGCGGATGAAGAAACACGGCATCCTGATCGACGGCGAAGGCGTCGTCGACGGCGGCATGACCAAGATCCTGCTGCAGATTTTCTCGAAAACAGTGATCGGCCCGATCTTCTTCGAGTTCATTCAGCGCAAGGGCGACGAAGGTTTTGGCGAAAGGAATTTCCGCGCGCTGTTCGAGTCGATCGAGCAGGACCAGATCAAGCGCGGCGTGATCAAGCTGGACGGCAAGGCGGCGTAAGGCCCAGGAGGGCGAGCGGTTCAAAGACCGAGCCGCTCGACCTCGTCCTTCCTGAGCTTCAGATCATAGTCGAGCAGATACTCATCCAGCTGCGGCGGCGGAGCGGAAGTGCCGGCGAGCATGGCGTGCACCTGGCCACGGTGATGGATGTCGTGCAGGAAGACATGGGCGAGGATGTCGGCGATCTTTTCAGGGATCATGCCGTCCTCGCGTCTATCGGTGATGACGCGACGGTCGAGATCGGCCTCGGACAGGGCATCACAGAAGGCGATAAGTTTGTGGTCGAAGGTGATCTGCGCCACTACCAAATCGGCGACATTGTCGAACGGCACGAAATCATCGTAGGCGGCAGCGCCGACACCACCCTCCGTCAGAAAATCGAGATAGAGATGGTCGACAGCGAGGATGTGGTTCAGCGTCTCCTTGATTGACGGAAAGAAGCTGGTGCGCGCGGCCTCAAATTCCCCAGGCTCGAGGGACAGCACGGCGCGGTACAGGCGGTCGTTCGACCAGCGATTGTTGCGCGCCATGCGGCACAGGTGATCAAGCAGCGTCATGGCGTCCTGTCGACAAGGCCGATGCCGACCGCCATAAGCGCGAAGCCGGCGACAACGACCAGCAGCAGCCGGATCATTTTCCGCCGCAGGCCTTGCGTTTCTTCATCCCGCGCGACGCTGAGATTGGTGATGGTGTGGAACATCATCGCGTTGCGCGGCACGCCGCTGCGGTTGGTGAGATCAGGCGAGCGCGCCTCGATGCGGTAGCTCAGGCGGATCGCCTGGATGAAGACCGCCAGAATGGCCAGCGCCCACACGCCAAACAGCAAATAGACGGCTTCGCCTGGCATCCCCTCACCCCGCGTATTTCTCGACCTTCTGCTCGATGGCGCCGAAGATCGAATGGCCGGCCTTGTCCTTCATCTCGATGCGCACCGTGTCGCCGAATTGCAGGAACGGCGTCTTGGGCTCGCCGCTCTCGATGGTTTCGATCATGCGCAGTTCGGCGATGCAGGAATAGCCGGCGCCGCCGGCCGAGACAGGCTTGCCCGGCCCGCCGTCCAGCTTGTTGGAGACGGTGCCCGAACCGATGATGCTGCCGGCGGCGAGCGGGCGCGTTTTCGCGGCATGCACGATCAGCGCCGGGAAGTCGAAAGTCATGTCGACCCCTGCGTTCGCACGGCCGAACGGCTTGCCGTTGAGATCGGCGAGCAGCGGCAGGCTGACCTTGCCGCCGTCCCAGGCGTCGCCCAACTCATCCGGCGTGACCGCAACCGGCGAGAAGGCCGAGGACGGTTTCGACTGGAAGAAGCCAAAACCCTTGGCAAGCTCGGGGCCGGTGATGGCGCGCAGTGTCACGTCGTTGACCAGCATGACCAGCCGGATCGCGTCCCGCGCGTGGTCGGGGCCGGCGCCCATCGGCACGTCGTCAATGATGACGGCGACCTCCGCCTCCATGTCGATGCCGAAGGCCTCGTCGGCCATGCGGATCGGATCGCGCGGCGGAATGAAGCTGTCCGAGCCGCCCTGGTAGATCAGCGGATCGGTCCAGAAGCTTGCCGGCATTTCTGCGCCGCGCGCTTTGCGCACCAGTTCGACATGGTTCACATAGGCCGAGCCGTCAGCCCACTGATAGGCGCGCGGCAGTGGCGAGTGGGCGTCATGCTCGTGGAAGCGCGCCGAGGGCACGGCATTGTTCTCCAGCGATTCCGCTATTGTCGCCAGATGCGGCGAAATCCGCCGCCAGTCGTCGAGCGCGGCTTGCAGCGTCGGCACCAGGAAGGAGGCGTCGGAGAACCGCGTCAAATCGCGCGAGACGACGACCAGCTTTCCATCGCGGGTCCCCTTCTTCAAAGTTGCAAGCTTCATGCGGTTTCCTCTCCTTGCGCGGCTTGTTCGCCGCTTTGGTCTTTGTCTGTCGCATGATCTTTTCCGAAAACCGGGTCCCACTTTTCGGGATCATGCTCTAACCCCACAACAAGGCCGTCGCGGGCGATCGTCAAGTCGCCGGCCCAAGTTTTCCTGACGACGGCGATCCAGTCGGCCTCGCCGATCGCGGCATCGTCGGCCGGGATGAGGTGGTTCAGCACCAGTCGTTTGACCCCGGCGTCGCTGGCGATGCGCCCTGCCTGCTCGGCGAAACTGTGGCTGGCGAGCAGATGTTCGCGCAGCCGCGCGCCGTTGCCGGTCTTCGCCACCAGCCGCTCGATCCCTTCCTCCAGCATGGCTTCGTGGACGAGGATATCGGCACCCTTGGCAAAGTCGGCCAGCGGCGGGAAGAAGGCCGTGTCGGCGGAAAACACGATGCTCCTGCCGCCATGCTCGACGCGCAGCGCAAAGCAGTCGGTCACCGGCGGATGGTCGACGCGCAACGCCGTCACCCTGAGCCCGCCCTCCTCCACAACCAGTCCCTCGCCGAACTCCTCGACCGAGACCAGATCCCTGATATCCGGCCGGCCTTCGTCGACGATGCGGATTTCGATGTCGAAATCCATCGCCTGGCAGAAGCGCTGCCAGTAGTGGCCGGTGCCGGGCGGACCGAAGATGGTCACCGGCGTGGCGAGGCCCGCCGTCCAGGCGGTGTGGATTAGCGGTCCGAGTTCCAACACATGGTCCGAATGCAGATGGGTGATGAAGACCAGGTCGAGCGTCTTCAGGCTGAGCCCGGCATCGGTCAGCGCGCGGGTGACGCCCAGCCCGCAATCGACGACGATGGCGCGGCCACCGATCTCGAGCAGCGAGGAACTTGGCCACGGCCCACCCGGCCGGATCGCCGGGCCGCCCTTGGACCCGAGCAGGACGAGGCGGTCCAGACTCAAGACCAGTCGCCCTCGGGCGTGCCGTTGAAGCGTTTCTTCAGCCCGGCCCAGCAGTCGATGTAATTGTCCTGCCTGGTTTCGACCTCGGCGGCGTAGCGGGTCAGCATCTGCGGGAATCGGGTCTCGAACATGAAGGCCATGGTGTTGTCGAGCTTGACCGGTTTCAGTTCCGTGCGCGAGGCCTTTTCGAAGCCAGTCGCGTCAGGCCCGTGGGCCAGCATCAGATTGTGCAGGCTGATGCCGCCGGGGACGAAGCCTTCCTCTTTGGCGTCGTACTGGCCATGGATCAGGCCCATGAACTCGCTCATGATGTTGCGATGGTACCAGGGCGGGCGGAACGTATCCTCCGCCACCAGCCAGCGCGGCGGGAAGATGACGAAGTCGATGTTGGCAGTGCCTTCTTCGCCGCTCGGCGCCGTCAGCACGGTGAAGATCGACGGATCCGGATGGTCGAACAGGATGGCGCCGACGGGCGAAAACGTCGCCAGATCATATTTGTAAGGTGCGTAGTTACCGTGCCAGGCGACGACGTCGAGCGGCGAATGGCCGATCTCGGTGACATGGAAGGAGCCGCACCATTTGACGATCAGCCGGCACGGCGTCTCCCTGTCCTCGAACCAGGCGCAGGGCGTCTTGAAGTCGCGCGGATTGGCGAGGCAATTGGCGCCGATCGGCCCGCGATCGGGCATGGTCAGCTTGGCGCCGTAGTTCTCGCAGACATAGCCGCGCACCTCGGCATCGGCGAGCTCGACCTTGAAGACGAGGCCGCGCGGCAGCACGGCGATCTCGCCGGGTCTGAGTTCGATGACCCCCATCTCGGTGACGAAGCGCAAGGCGCCGACCTGCGGCACGACAAGCATCTCGGCGTCGGCGTTGAAGAAGTGGTCGTCGGTCATCGAGCGGTTGGCGACATAGACATGCGCCGCCATGCCGGACTGCCCGAGCACGTCGCCGGCGGTGGTGATGGTGCGCATGCCCTCGATGAAGTCGGTCGGCTCCTTCGGCATCGGCACCGGGTTCCAACGATACTGGCCGAGCGCCAGTTCGTGGTCGCCAAGATTAGGTGCGGTCTTCCAGAGCGGATAGAGGGTGGACTTGAAGCGCCCGGTGTGGCGGACGCTCGGCCGGATCCGATAGAGCCAGGAGCGCTCGTTGGTGCCGCGCGGCGCGGTGAAAGGCGAGCCCGAAAGCTGCTCGGCATAGAGCCCGTAGGCCGGCCGCTGCGGCGAGTTGCGCCCCTGCGGCAGCGAACCCGGCAGCGTCTCGGTCTCGAAGTCGTTGCCGAAGCCCGGCATGTAGGAAAAGCCCATCCGATCCTCCCTGATCCCGGTTCTCAGCCTCGCTAGGCGCGGCCTGCCGGCGATGTTGACCAATTTGGTTTCATTTGTAACCATCGAAAATGTAACTATCAACGGCGAACGTCGCATCCACGGTGCATCATGGAATCGGAAATCCTCGAACTCGAAAGCTTCCTGCCCTACCGGCTTTACCGGCTGGCCGATGTCGTCAGCCGCGAATTCTCGAAAATCTACCGGGATCGCCACGGCCTGACCCGGCCGGAATGGCGCACACTTTCGGGGCTCGGCCAGCATGGCACGATGACAGCGACGGCGCTCGGCGAGCAGTCGGCCATGCACAAGACCAAGGTTTCGCGAGCGGTGGCCGAACTGGAGCGGCGGCGCTGGCTGACGCGGACGGCGGACGAGCACGACCGGCGGGTGGAGCGCCTGGCGCTGACCAAGGCGGGGCTTGCCGCCTATCGCGAAATGGTGCCGCTGGCGAAGGCGTTTGAGAGGGAGTTGCTGGAGAGGCTGAGCGCGGAGGATCGGGCGGCGATTGCTAGTGGGGTGGCGGCGCTTGAAGCCTGTTTGGGACAAGACAAAGTTGGTGCTATCACGTTGGACTAAAGGGCTGAAATCAGGGCATTTGGATGGCTTGGCTCCCAAAGAGATTTCCTGCCGGGGGGCCACCCGGATCCGGTGACTCTAACAACTTCTATCGAAAATCGGTCTACACCAAAGAGCTTGGTGAGCCCCAAAGCATCTTCCCGCGCAATGGGTCTGACGACGTTGAGGTTCTTGCGTTTCCCAGAGACTTCTCGCTCATCGATCCGGCAGGCAACGGCTTTGTACTCCTAACCAACGGTATGAGCGACCGGCGTATGGCTACCCCGTCAACGGCAGGCGAGAACATTGAGCGGCGAGCCGAACTGATGTGGTATGTTCGCGAGCCTGACTCAAACATCATCAGCAATCTCAAATGGCTGGCGGAGTATCCCTTTATCGACAATACATGGTTGGGCTTTGGTCACCGCATTGAAATGCCTTGGTCGCCCGTCTCGGGCACGGATTTCAGAATTTTCATGTTTTTGACCCCTATCATTGCACCGGATAAACGCATTGCAGAAGCGCTGACCATTGACGACGATGACGTCACCATCCTTTGCGTCCATTTGATCTCCGCTGCCGAGTATGAATTCATCAAGACGGTCGGGTTGGACCCATTCTTGGACATGCTCGACAAGCGTCATTATCCCACCGTTTTAGACCCCAAACGGACTTCCTATGTCTAGCGGCAGGTGCCTGCGGCGCTTTGCTTTCGCTTTCGCCCAGGTAGCGCTCACCAGTCCATCACAACCTTACCCGAATTGCCGCTCCGCATCGCATCGAACCCGACCTGAAAATCGTCGATGCCGATGCGATGGGTAATCAAGCCCGACACGTCGAGCGGACCCTGCACCAGGGCAATCATCTTGTACCAGGTCTCGAACATCTCGCGGCCGTAGATGCCCTTCAGGTGCAGCATCTTGAAGATGACCTTGTTCCAGTCGATCTCGAAGCCGGTCGGCGCGATGCCGAGGATGGCGATCTTGCCGCCATTGTTCATGGTATCGATCATGTCGCGGAAGGCGGGGGCCGCGCCCGACATCTCCAGGCCGACGTCAAAGCCCTCGGTCATGCCGAGCTTCGGCATGACGTCGCGCAGCTTTTCCTTCGAGGCGTCGACGACGTGCTGGACGCCGAGCTTGCGTGCCAGGTCCAGCCGGACCGGATTGATGTCGGTGATGACGACCTTTCGCGCGCCGACGCATTGCGCCACCAGCGCGCCCATGATGCCGATCGGCCCGGCGCCGGTGACCAGCACGTCCTCGCCGACCAGATCGAAGGACAATGCGGTGTGAACCGCATTGCCCAGCGGATCGAAGATCGCCGCGATCTCGTCCGGCACGTCGTCGGGGATCGGCACGACATTGTGCTGCGGGATCGCCACGTACTCGCCGAAGGCGCCGGGGCGATTGACGCCGACGCCGAGCGTGTTGCGGCAGAGATGCCCCCTGCCCGCGCGGCAGTTGCGGCAATGGCCGCAGACGATGTGGCCCTCGCCGGACACGCGCTGGCCGAGCTTGTATTCGGTGACCGCGGCGCCGAAGTCGGCGACGGTGCCGACGAATTCATGGCCGGTCACCATCGGCACCGGTACGGTCTTTTGCGCCCACTGGTCCCAATTGTAGATGTGCACGTCGGTGCCGCAGATCGCGCTTTTCCTGACCTTGATCAGCACGTCGTTGGGGCCGATCTCCGGCACCGGCACCTCTTCCATCCAGATGCCCGGTTCGGCCTTGGCCTTCACCAGCGCTTTCATCATGTTGGACATTCTTTTGTTCCTTGATTCTTTTGATCCGGAATCGTTTTCGGCGCTCAGGAAATCACGCCGAGCTCGCGTCCCACGGCGCCAAATGCCTCAACTGCCCTGTCGATATCGGCGCTGGAATGCGCCGCCGACATCTGGGTGCGGATACGGGCTTGGCCCTTCGGCACCACCGGGAAGGAAAAGCCGATGACATAGATGCCGCGCTTCAGCATGCGTGCCGCCATCTCCTGTGCCAGAGCCGCATCGCCCAGCATCACCGGGATGATCGGATGATCTGCACCAGCCAGCGTGAAGCCAAGCTTGCCCATCTGAGACCGGAAGCGTTGCGCATTGGCATAGAGGCGCTCGCGAAAGGCGCCGCCATTGCGGATCATGTCGAACACCTTGATCGAGGCGCCGGCGATCGCCGGCATCAGCGTGTTGGAGAACAGGTAGGGCCGCGAGCGCTGGCGCAGCCAGTCGACCACCTGGGCTTTGCCTGAGGTGTAGCCGCCGGACGCGCCGCCCAGCGCCTTGCCGAGCGTGCCGGTGATGATATCCACCCTGCCCTCGACGCCACAATGCTCGGCCGAGCCGCGGCCGTTCTTGCCGACGAAGCCGACGGCGTGGCTGTCGTCGACCATGACCATGGCGTCGTATTTCTCGGCGAGATCGCAGACGCCTTTGAGGTTGGCAATGATGCCGTCCATAGAAAACACGCCGTCGGTGGCGATCAGCCGGAAGCGGCAATCCTTCGCCTCCTTCAGCCGCGCTTCGAGATCTGCCATGTCGTTGTTGGCGTAGCGAAAGCGCTTGGCCTTGGACAATCTGACACCGTCGATGATCGAGGCATGGTTCAGCGCGTCGGAGATGATGGCGTCCTCCTCGCCGAGCAGCGTCTCGAACAGGCCGCCATTGGCGTCGAAGCAGGAGCCGTAGAGGATGGTGTCGTCCATGCCGAGGAAGGACGAGATCGTCGCCTCCAGCTGCTTGTGCTCCTCCTGCGTGCCGCAGATGAAGCGCACCGAGGCCATGCCGTAGCCATAGC
>NZ_RZOS01000166.1:0-11554 GCF_004022605.1 Mesorhizobium sp. M4B.F.Ca.ET.089.01.1.1 | reverse complement strand
GTGTCATTGGAAGGATCGGCGATCAGCATGCGGCGGTCGCGGCCGAGCCACAGCTTGACGGTCAGCCGGGCCTCGGCCTGGCCGCGCGGCTCGAACTCCTGGCTGTCTTCGAGCGCGAGGCCCGCCTCGGCGAACCACTCGGCGATCTGCCGGTCGGAAAAGCCGAGCCGCATATGCGCGTGCTGGTCGCGCAGAAACTCCAGCGCATGCGGCGCGAAATCGACGATCACCAGCCGGCCCGCCGGGCGCAGCAGCCGTGCCGCCTCGCGGATGGCGCGGGCGGGATCGTCGAGATAATGCAGCACCTGATGGATGGTGACCAGATCGAAGGCATCGCGCTCGACCGGCGGCGCGAAGATGTCGCCCTGGCGCACCTGCGCGTTGGCGATGCCCGCCTTGTCCAGATTGGCGCGCGCCACCGTCAGCATCTCGCGCGACATGTCGATGCCGACGCCGCGCCGGTAGAGCGGCGAAAAGATCTCGAGCAGCCGCCCGGTGCCGGTGCCGAGGTCGAGCATCGACTGGAACGGCCGCTTGCCGACGAGCCTGAGCAGAGCGGCCTCCACCGCGCGGTCCGGCACATGCAGCGAGCGGATGTGATCCCAACTCGCGGCATTCTCGGAGAAATATTCGGCGGCGCGGTCCTGCCGCTTGCGCTTGACCGCCGCCAGCCGCTCCATGTCGCGCTCCACCTGCGGGTCGGCACCGCGGATGCCGGAAACGAGCCTGAGGACAAAATCGCGCGCGGCGTCCGTGTCGGAAAGCCGGAAGAACGCCCACGACCCCTCCTGGTAGCGCCCGATCAGCCCCGCCTCCAGCAGCAGCTTGAGGTGGCGCGACACGCGTGGCTGCGACTGGCCGAGAATTTCGGTAAGATCGGAAACGGTAAGGTCGCCGCGCGACAGGAGCGCGAGGATGCGCAGCCGGCTGGATTCGGCCGCTGCCTTCAATGTATCCACCATCGTATCGAGCGCGACGTGCATGAGTGTTTCTCTTTGAAAAAGATATAAACATATGTTTATGTCGATTTTGACAACCATGCAAGGCCAATGTCGCTTCCTGACAAGAAAATGACGCATGCATGATCCACGGGCGGAAACCGGTTTTCGGATGAGCGAGGCCAGAGCCATGTTCGAGACACGCGAGGGCGAAAGGCAGCTGGAAGCCGATCCAGCCGCCATGTCGTCGGACGGCCATGTCGTCTTCATCGGCCGCATCGCCTCGCCATGGACGAGCCGCGAGACCTGCCCGAAGAACATGCGGGCCGCGCGGGAGGCGGGACAGCCCGCCGTGCTGACGATCGACCCGGCCTATCGCGAGGGCCTTGCCGGGCTGGATCGCGCCAGCCATGTCATCATCCTGTCCTGGTTCGATCAGGCGCCACGGAATCTGATTGTGCAGAAACCTCGCCATGCGGCTGAGCCGAAAGGCGTTTTTTCGCTGCGCTCCCCTGCCCGGCCGAATCCGATCGGGCTCCATGTGGCGAAGCTCGTCGCCCTCGACATCGAAGCCGGACGTCTCGACCTCGATGCCATCGACGTGCTCGACGGCACGCCGGTCATCGACGTCAAACCCTATTTCGCCTCGACCGATGCGTTTGCCGAGGCGGTCATTGCCGGACGCGACGAGCGATGAAAGCGCCGACCAATCGCCGCCGCGCCATCGCCAAGGCGCTGACCACACTGTTGCCGCTGGCACCCTACGCCGACATCGAGAAGATCCGCGCCGACGCCGGCTCGGCGCGTCTGCACAATCTGCCGGCGTCGATCTCCGTCTGGCTGGCGACGATCGCCCATATCCGCCACGTCCACACCGACTACGAGAAGCTCTTGGCCGAGGGCTATGACCGCGACTCCGCGCGCTTCTTCGTCATCGAGCAGACCAACATCGTGCTGACCCGCT
This sequence comes from Mesorhizobium sp. M4B.F.Ca.ET.089.01.1.1, assembly GCF_004022605.1. NCBI lineage: Bacteria > Pseudomonadati > Pseudomonadota > Alphaproteobacteria > Hyphomicrobiales > Phyllobacteriaceae > Mesorhizobium > Mesorhizobium sp. M4B.F.Ca.ET.089.01.1.1. The sequence goes on along the minus strand of NZ_RZOS01000166.1, from coordinate 9,652 downwards.
GGCGCGCCACGCGCCTGCTCGAGTCGGAAGACGAGGACGACGAATGAAGCAGCGCCACGGGCGCACTGTCGGCGCCACTTGAGCCTCTGACGAGGCCAAACAGCACCGGTTGGCTGGCTCTATTTCATTCGGGGCGGCGCGCTAGCCTGCCTCGACTATCGAGCGGGGACGAATGCGATGAGCCAGAACGCTGCAAGGACACCCACCGGAGCGCTGCCCTTGCTGTCCGATCGCCACGTCGATCCGCATGCCTATCCCCAGGGCGTTGCCTTCCTCGATGGCCAATACCTGCCGATGTCGCAGGCCAAGATCTCGGTGCTCGACTGGGGCTTCCTGCATTCGGATGCCACTTACGACACCGTCCATGTCTGGGACGGCAGCTTCTTCCGGCTGGACCTGCATCTCGACCGCTTCTTCGGCGGACTGGAGAAGCTGCGCATGACGATCCCGTTCGACCGCGACGGTGTCACCGAGATCCTGCACAATTGCGTCGCGCTGTCCGGCCACCGCGCCGCCTATGTCGAGATGCTGTGCACGCGCGGCGCCTCGCCGACCTTCAGCCGCGACCCGCGCCAGGCGGTGAACCGCTTCATGGCTTTCGCCGTGCCGTTCGGCTCGGTCGCCAATGCCGAACAGTTGCGCCGCGGCCTGCATGTCGCGATCAGCGACAAGGTGCGCATCCCGCCGGCCTCGATCGACCCGTCGATCAAGAACTACCATTGGCTCGACCTGGTGCGTGGTCTCTACGACGCCTATGACCGCGGCGCCGAGACCGCCCTGATCCTCGATTTCAACGGCAATGTCGCCGAAGGCCCGGGCTTCAACGTGTTCCTGGTCAAGGACGGCAAATTGTCGACGCCGGCGGTCGGCGTGCTGCCCGGCATCACGCGCCGCACCGTCTTCGACCTCTGCGCCGAGGCCGGCCTTTCCGCTGCAGCGGTCGATGTCGGCGTCGCCGCCCTGAAAGCAGCTGACGAGGTTTTCATCACCTCGACCGCTGGCGGCGTCATGCCGGTGACGGTGATCGACGACGCCCCGGTCGCCGACGGCAAGGTCGGCCCGATCACCAGCCGGCTGATGGGGCTCTACTGGAAGAAGCACCAGGACCCGGCCTGGTCGAGCCCGGTGCGATATCCCTAGCTCGCCGCCCAAGGTGCGCAGCGATTCAGGTCAGGCCGGCCTCACCTGAATCTCAGCGGATGCTAGGCTCGATAGATCCACTGCTCCGGCACCCGCACCGAGATCTCCTCGCCGGTCCTGATCGTGCCCGGCTTCTCGACCCAGGCGACGATGCCACGCAGCCGCTTCGCCGCTTTCGGGAACAACAGCGCGCCGGCCTCGTGGTCGGCCATGCCGGCATTCTCTGCGACCGAGCGCCCGGCAATGCGGCATGGCCCGTTCTGGGCGTCGACCTTGATCGTGAGGCCGCCCTTGAAGAACAGCAGCGTGCCGGACGGCAGCATGGAGAGATGCGGCAGCCCTTCGATCAGCAGATTGGCGCCGATCCATTCCGGCTTGATCTCGGCCAGACCCATCCGCTCCGCAACGATGGCCAATTCGTCCGCCGCCACGATCGACAACTGCCGCTCGTTGCGCATCTCGGTGCCGCGCGGATACCAGGGCTCGCGGCCGCCGGAGCGGCGCGTGGCGCCGGCATGAAAGTCGCCGTCTATGCCGTCGAAGCCGAGCCGCAGCTCCTCAACCGCCCGCGTCTCGAAATGATCGAACGGCGCGACGTAAAGTGCGGAAACCTTCGCCGCGAGCTTGCGCGCGGGGACGATCTCGGCAGGGGTCTCCGCCGCGGGGAACAGATCCAGTGTGCTTGCCGTCTCTTGCATGCCTTGGCTTAGCCGATATCGCCGGACAGGGTCCAGTCGAAAGCACTGATGATCCGATCAGGCGCCTTGATGCCCATATCGCTGATCACGACCTTCTTACCCGATTTTCGCCTTGCGCCGCATTGCCGCCGCGCCATGACGATCCGATAGTGATGTCACGGAGGAGGCTTCCATGCATCCCGCACCGGCAATCGCGGCGCTCTGGCTGTTCTGGGTCGTGTCCTGGCTGGCGGCCGTCTTCTGGGCCGACCCGGCGGCAAAACGCGTCGGCTTTCGGGAGGAAGCGCGCTACCGCGCCCTGTGGACGATCGGCGCGATCCTGCTGTTCGTGCCGGCGCATGGTTATGTCGGCAGGCTTCGGCTCTGGATGCCGACCCTCGCCGAAGCCTGGATCTGCGTCGCCCTGGTCGCGGTCGGCCTCGCCTTCTCGTGGTGGGCGAGGCTGCATCTCGGCCGGCTGTGGTCGGGCACCGTCACCGCCAAGGCCGATCACCGCGTCGTCGATACCGGCCCCTATGGGATGGTCCGGCATCCGATCTACACCGGCCTGCTTGTGGCGATACTCGCCACCATGGCGGCGAAGGGCACGGTCTGGGGCGTGGCCGGCGCCGCCTTCCTCATAGTGGGCATCGTCGTGAAGGCCAGGCTTGAGGAGAGCTTCCTGCGCGGCGAGCTTGGTACGGCCTATGACGACTATGCCAGGCGCGTGCCGATGCTGGTGCCGTTTGCACCAAACTAGGCGCCAAAGGGTGTTTGAAGCCGCCGTTTGCAGACCGGCCTCACCTACCTCACAGCATCTTGAGCAAGGCGCCGCCGATCGAATAGCCGGCGCCGAAGGCGCAGATCAGGCCGAAATCGCCGGCCTTCATGTCGGCATGGTTTTCCGACAGCGCGACGATGGCGCCGGCGCCGGCGGTGTTGCCGAGCCGCTCCAGCACCATCGGCGCACGGTCGTGGTCGACCTCATGGCCGAAGGCGAGCTTCAGGATCATCGCGTTCATGCGCGCATTGGCCTGATGCAGCCAGAAGCGCCGGATCGCCTGCGGCGTCAGCCCATGCTCGGCCAGGAACTCGACGATGAATTTGTGGCCGGCGACGGTGACTTCCTTGAACACCTTGTTGCCGACCTGCTTGATCAGGTTGCCTTCGAGATCGATCCTGTAGGGATCGTCCTGGGCGGTGCGGGTGTGGTAGCCGAGATTGGTGCGGATGTTGTTCGACATCTGCGTCCAGGTGCGGGTGTCCAGCACCTCGAAGCGCCCCGGCCGCTTCTCGCCCTGCTCCAGTCCCTCGACGATCATGGCGACCGAGGCATCGCCGAAGATGAAATGCGTCTGCCGGTCGCGGAAGTTGAGATGGCCGGTGATGATCTCCGGCGTCGAGACCAGCACCCGCTTGTGCGCGCCCGCCCGCACGAGGTTGGCCGCTATGTGCAGCGCGGCCGCGGCGGAAGAGCAGCCGAGCCCCATGTCGAAGCCGGCGCCCTTCGTGCCCAGCGCCTGCTGCATCTCGATGGCGATCGCCGGATAGGGCCGCTGCTGGTGCGAGGCCGAGCAGATGACAAGGTCGATGTCGGATGGTTGCAGGCCGGCATGATCCAACGCCTTCCTCGCCGAGGCGATGCCGAACTCGGCCTGCAGCGACAGCGCATCGTCCGGCCGCGCCGGAATGCGCGGCGCCATGCGGGTCGGGTCGAGAATGCCTTCGCGCTCGACCACATGACGGGTCCGGACGCCCGAGGCATGGACGATGAAATCGCTGTCCGACTTCTGCAGCAGCGCCTCGCCGGCGATCTCGCGGCGCGCATTCTCCGTGTCGACCCAGGCGTTGAAGCTGGCGACCAGCTCTTCATTGGTGATGACAGGTTCAGGGATTTCAGCGCCGATGCCGCTGATGATGACGCGATGCATTTCCAATCCGTCCCCTGCGCGGGCGTTGCGGCTTGATGTGAGCGCCAGGGCTCCCGGCGCAACACTTGTCGCATTTGGCCGGTTTATGCCAGCTTAAATCGAATGCTTTGAATTACCAGGCGCAGAGCTTGGTGTTGGTCTGCGGATTGTTCCAGCAGGCGCCGTCGTCGCGGCTGCGCACGAACTGCCCAGGCAGCGACACATTGCGGCGGCCGAAATTGATATAGCCATAAGCAAAGCCCGGGCCGTCGATTTCAAGCACATAGGTGGGATAGCCGGGCGCCGAGATGCGGAAGCTGCCGTCGCTGGCGATCGCCCTGTAATTGCAGGAGAAATAGCCGTCATCCGTGGTGAAGCAGCGCGCCCGTTTGGCCTCTGCCGACATCGAAAAGGCAAGCAGCGTGGTCACGCCCACGCAACCGCCCAGAACCATCTTCCCCAGCGCCATAGTCTACCCCCTGCCACCTGGACCACCGATCACGATCCAGGCTGAAAGACTGCGCATGGCGGCGAAATCCGGTCAAGCACTCGTGATGAGCGCGGCGCGGTGTGGCTAACGCTTCTTAACCGGGACGGCGCGCGGCGATGAAGATGCGGGGAAAGCGCAGCAGCACCTTGCCGTTCGCCGTCTTCGGATAGGCTTTGGCGATCCTTGCCGTGTAGCTCTTGAGGAACAGCTTGCGCTCCTCGGCGTCGAGCGGATCGAGAAACGGCTTCAGCCCCGTCGACTTCACCCATTCGACGATCGCCTCGGCATCGGCGAGCGGGTGATTGTAGATTGTGTGCCAGATGTCGAGCCGGTCTGAATACGGCGACAAGAGATCGTAGTAGAACAACACCGGCGGCAGCGGCTCGCGGGCGGCACCTTTCAGCTTTTCGGCGAACGGCATCTCGGCCGCCGTCTCGCGCATGGCCCGGTGCGACGGCTCGCCGAGATTGTCGGGCATCTGCACGGCCAGCGTGCCGTGCGGGCTCAAGAACCCCATCAGCCGCTGGAAGACGGCGGGATGTTCCGGCAGCCATTGGAACACCGCATTGGCGAAGATGACGTCGACCGGCTTCTCCGGCTGCCAGGCGGAAGCGTCGGCGAGCCCGAAGGTCACGTTCGGCAGCCGCGCCCTCGCCTTCTCGATCATGTCGGGCGACGTGTCGAAGCCGCTGACCTCGGCATCCGGCCAGCGCTGGACCAGAAGCTCGGTCGAATTGCCCGGCCCGCAGCCGATGTCGACGACGCGGCGCGGGAAATCGACTGGTACTTGCGCAACCAGGTCGCGCGCGGGCCGCGTGCGCTCGTCCTCGAATTTCAGATATTGGGCGGCGGACCAGTCAGCCATTTCGGAACCTCTTCGTTCGCCGCCCTCGGCCAATATTACCGCGTCAGCCGCTTGTGCGTCATGCGGTGCGGGGTTGCCGCTTCGGCGCCGAGGCGACGCAGCTTGTCCTTCTCATATTCCTCGAAGTTGCCCTCGAACCATTCGACATGCGCATCGCCCTCGAAGGCGAGCATGTGCGTCGCCATGCGGTCGAGGAACATGCGGTCGTGGCTGATGATGACGGCGCAGCCGGCATAGGCTTCCAGCGCGTCTTCCAGCGCGGCCAGCGTTTCGGTGTCGAGGTCGTTGGTCGGTTCGTCGAGCAGAAGCACGTTGCCGCCGCCCTTCAGCATCTTGGCCAGATGCACGCGGTTGCGCTGGCCGCCCGAAAGGTTGCCGACCTTCTGCTGCTGGTCACCGCCGCGGAAGTTGAAGGACGAGCAGTAAGCGCGGCTGTTGACCTCGTGCTTGCCGAGCTTGATCACCTCGGCGCCGCCGGAGATTTCTTCCCACACCGTCTTGTTCCCATCGAGCGCATCGCGGCTCTGGTCGACATAGCCGAGCTTGACCGTTTCGCCGATGCGGACCGTACCCGCATCCGGTTTTTCCTGGCCGGTGAAGGTCTTGAACAGCGTTGTCTTGCCGGCGCCGTTCGGGCCGATGACGCCGACGATGCCGCCCGGCGGCAGCCTGAACGACAGGTCCTCGATCAAAAGCTCGTCGCCAAAGCCCTTGTTCAGGCCTTCGACCTCGATGACCACATTGCCGAGCCGCTCGCTCGACGGAATGACGATCTGGGTGTCGGTCGGCTTGCGGTTCTGCGACTGCTCGACTAGTTCCTCATAGGCCTTGATACGCGCCTTCGACTTGGTCTGGCGCGCCTTGGGCGAGGACTGGATCCACTCGCGTTCGCGCCAGATCGACTTCTGACGCGCGTCGTCTTCGCGGCCTTCCTGGATCAGGCGCTTGGCCTTGGCGTCGAGATATTTGGTGTAGTTGCCCTCGTAGGGAATGCCGCGGCCGCGATCGAGCTCCAGGATCCAGCCGGTGACGTTGTCGAGGAAGTAGCGGTCGTGGGTGATGATCAGCACCGAGCCCGGATAGTCGCGCAGATGCTTTTCCAGCCATTGCGTGGTCTCGGCGTCGAGGTGGTTGGTCGGCTCGTCGAGCAGCAGCAGGTCGGGCTGCTCCAGCAGCAGCCGGCACAGCGCCACGCGGCGGCGCTCGCCGCCCGACAGGTTGGTCACCTCGGAATCGGCCGGCGGGCACTGCAGCGCGTCCATCGCCATCTCGACCTGCTGCTCGAGGTCCCACAGGTTCAGCCTGTCCATCTCGTCCTGGAGCTTGGCGGACTCGTCCGCCGTCTCGTCGGAATAGTTCATCATCAGCTCGTTGTAGCGCTCGATGATGGCGGTCTTCCTGGCGACGCCGTCCATGACGTTTTCACGCACGGTCTTGCTGTTGTCGAGGTGCGGCTCCTGCGCGAGGTAGCCGACGGTCGCGCCTTCGGCCAGCCACGCTTCGCCCTGGAACTCCTTGTCGAGCCCGGCCATGATGCGCAGGATGGTCGACTTGCCCGAGCCGTTGGGCCCGAGAATGCCGATCTTGGCGTCCGGGTAGAAGGACAGATGAACGTTATCGAGCACCTTCTTGGTGCCATAGGCCTTCGACAGGCCGGACATGTGATAGATGAACTGGCGAGCCACGCGCGCTTTCCCTGAGAGTTGCTGGATGTCGGAATGAATGGGATTGCGCGCTATGTAGGCGATGCCGTGCCGATCGGCAATCGCTTTCGGCGCCGCGGCCCGATCAGCAAACGCTCGTCTGCCTGCAAGCATTCGGTTGCCATCGCCCTTTTTCGGCGCGCCAAGCGTCGATGCGCAAGCACCGATTAATCATTTCCCGGCAAAACGGAGGTGGATGACAATCGCCGGTTGCTGGCGATTTCAGCGAAAAGGACGGATCGACGGCGTGTTGAACGGTTTCCTGCTCCTTGCCGAAGCGGTTCTCTATTTCGGCGTCATGGTCACGCTGTTCCGCTTCAGGGCGCGCATCGGGCTCGGCGTCTTCGTCTGCGCGCTCGGCGTCATGCATTTCCTGGAAACCTATCTGGCCAGCGTCTTCTATGTCGCCCTGCCCTTCGGCATGGTCTCGCCGGGCTCGGCGGTGCTGTTCTCGGGCAAGCTGGTGATGCTGCTCCTGCTTTACATCAAGGAAGACGCGGCGACGGTGCGCCAGCCGATCTATGGCCTGCTGCTCGGCAATGCCCTGATGATCGGTCTGGTGCTGATCCTGCGCTTGCATTCGATCTCACCGCTTCCCGACGGCAAGCTTCCCGACATCGGTTTCATCGACCAGATGGGCTGGCTAATGGTGTGGGGCACGTCGCTTCTGTTCGTCGACGCCATTCTGATCATCCTGCTCTACGAAAAGCTCGGCCGCTATCTTCGCGCTCGACCCTTCGCCCGCATCCTGGTGTCTGTCGCCTGCGTCCTGACCTTCGATCAGGCCGGCTTCTTTACCGCACTCCATTTCGTCGCCGGCGCGCCGATCGAGGTCTTCTTCGGCGGCTGGTTCGCCAAGATGGCGGCGGCGCTGGCCTATAGCGGCATGCTCGTCGCCTATCTCAGATGGGTCGAGGACCACGACATTGCGCTGCCGCGCGGCCTCTCGGACATTTTCGACACGCTGACCTATCGCGAGCGTTACGAAGCGCTGGTCAAGCATGTGGGACGCGACGGCCTGACCGGCCTGCTGCATCGCGGCAGCTTCGAGACCGACGGCCAAACCGCGGTCGCCCGCAGCCGGAGCACCTTAAGGCCGCTCAGCTTGCTGATCGTCGACGTCGACCATTTCAAATCGATCAACGATCGCTTCGGCCATGCCGAGGGCGACAAGGTGCTTAAGTCGATCGCCACCGTGCTGACCGAGGTCGCCGGCGCCGAGCAAAAGGTATTCCGGATAGGCGGCGAGGAATTCGCCATCCTGACCGAGCAGCCGCACGCCGTCGCAAGGCTGCTCGGTGAAAGCATCAGGCACGCGGTCAAGGCATCCGCCAGCACCAGCAGGTTCGAGCTGACCGTCAGCGTCGGCGTTTGCACCCTTGGCGATGCCAGTAACTCCCTGGCCGATATCTTCGCGCTGGCCGACGAACGTCTCTACAAGGCCAAATCGGCGGGGCGCGACCGCGTCATCGGCGAACTGGGCGACGACGAGGCCGAAAATCCCGGCATCTGGACGAGATCGGCGTAAGGCGCCGGTGGCGGAGCGAAGCGTCCCCGCCAGGCTTACTGGAAACCGGTCGGGTCGACTGTGCCCTTCGGGCAGCCCGCCTTGGAGGTCGGCGCGGCAGCCAGCATCAGGCTGCCCAGCGTGCTGTCGGGGCCGATAGTGCCCGACAGCCCGAGCGTCAGCTCGCCGATCATGCGCCTGCCGCTCGAGGGGTCGACCAGGCAGGAGACGCGGACCCGGTTGCCGGCGCCGGCGCCGAAGGCGCTGTCGAAAGCATTGCGGATCTGATCCGACGTCAGCTGCTTGCCGATATGCTTGGTGAAGAGATCGCGCACCGGCGACGCGTTCACCGCCCGCATCAGGTTCAACGCATCCGAAAAGTACTCTTGCTGGCTCTTGCCGTAGCAGGTGCCGTGCTTGATCCATTCATGGCGCTCCAACTTGGAGGCGGTGCCCGGCATCACCTGATCGAGCTCGGCGCGGGTGCTCGCATCGAGCTCGACCTTCGGCAGGTCCTGCCAATGAGCGGGATTGTCGTTGGCCTTGTCGCTTGCCGTCACCTGGCAATAGAAGTTGCCGTTCGGCTGCGGCCACAGCCCATGCAAGGCGAAATGCGTGGCGTCGAAACCGGCCTTCGACTGCGCCTGGCATTCGGGCTTGCTGGACTTGGTCTCGCAGAAGGCCGGTTGCCAGCTCAGCGCGAAGACATATTCCGGCTTGCCGGAGCCAGGCTGCGCCGGCTTGTTCTGCTCGACGGGCGCCGGCGTCGCCGCAGCACTGGCGCCGGTGACATGGCCGCAGCCGGTCTTCACCCAGCGGCGATCCGGATCGGCGCCCGGCACGAGGATGAGGTAATGCGTCGGCTCGTCCTTGTTGCCCGCTAGCAGCTGGTAGCTTTGCCCGGCCGCGGTCGATACGTTCCCGGGGTTCTTGCCGCTCTTGATCGCCTGCGTCGCCGGACAGGCGGCATCGGCCACGAAGCTACCGCTCATCTTCACATCGGCCCGCGCTGCTCCGGCGAGCGCCGTGACGGCGGCAGCCAACAAAAAAGCAAAACCTGTCCGCATTCCCCGCACCTCGGCTCAAAATGTCGCGGCACACACTGCCGCTGTCTCCGTGTCAGAATTGCGATGGCCCGCGCCGCAGGAGAAGAAGCCCACAGCGCAAAATCAGCCGGGCCGCATTGACCTAAAACCGGCGCCAGCGCAAACAAAACTCTCGTGAGCACGAGAAGGGCGTCGGGGGGGACGAAGCGAAATGCCATTCAGCCAGCAGCGCATGGTCAAGTCGCCGACCGGCGCCGACCTCAACCTCTATGTGAAGCAGGCGAGCGGCCACCCGCGCGCCGTCGTCCAGATCA
>NZ_RZOS01000165.1:0-11563 GCF_004022605.1 Mesorhizobium sp. M4B.F.Ca.ET.089.01.1.1 | reverse complement strand
TGGCGGCCTTCATTGCCTGGATGGCGCCGATGGCGCTTTCGTCGTTGTTGGCGATGACGCCGTCGAACGGCTTGCCGGTCGACAGCCAGTTGGTCATCAGGTTCTGCGCCTGGTCACGGTCCCAGTTCGAGGTCTGCTTGTCGATGATCTTGATGAAGCTGCACTCCGGCGTGGCGATCACTTCCTCGATGTCCTTGGTGCGCTGCACCGCGGCCTGGTTGGAAAGCTCGCCCATGATCACATAGACGTTGGCCTCCTTCTTGCCGGCTTCGGTGAACAGGCGGCAGGCTTCCTTGGTTTCGAGCGTCCCGGAATCGGCTTCGTTCGAGGCGACGAAGGCCTGGTTTTCGGGCAGCGAGTCGACGTTGACCGGTTCGCGGTTGACGTAGACGAGCGGGATCTTGGCGGCGGCCGCCGCGTCGGACATCGCCTGCGTGGCCGAGGTGTCGACCGGGTTGACGATGATGGCGTCGACGCCCGAGGCGGCGAAGTTCTTGATCTGGTCGAGCTGCTTGGCGACGTCATTCTGCGCGTCTTCGACCTGCAGCTCGACACCGTCCATGCCCTTGGCCTGCTCGATCATGCCGTTGCGCAGCACGGTGAGGAAGTTGTCGTCGAACTTGGCCATCGACACGCCAACCTTGGCGGCAAAGGCGGACGAACTCATCAGCGCCGCGAAAGCGACGCCCAAAAGCAGTTTCTTCATTGTATTTCTCCTCCACATGGTGTCCGGCTGCACCGATTTTTGCCCGGAATCCCCGATCTCCCGAGGAATCTCTCCCGCTTGCCATCTCGATTCCGGAGGGCGCCTCCCGCGTGATGGAACGCCAAGTCCTGTGTTTGAAACAGATGTTCCGGAACGAAAGAACCAAAATGCCTAGTTCATGAAATATTTATTCCATTTCGGGCGAAGGCGTCAAGGGCGAATCGAAAGCCGAGCGCCGGATTTTCGGTCCCGTCTGATAGATTCTATCATTTGCCGCGGTTGCCGCGCCGGCGGGCGGATAGCCGGCCCCGGCTAGATGTTTTCCGGCAAATAGATGTCGAAGGGCAGGAAGGTCTGGCCCGGCGCGTTGGCGGCGCCGGCCTCGATGGCATGCGCCATCAGGTCGACAAGTTCGCGGCAGAGCGCGGCGAGCGGAGTGGAGATCACCATGGTCAATATGTTGTCGGCAAGCGCGGCGCGCGACACGGGCGTGATCTCATTGCAGACGACCGCCGGCATCTGCTTCGGCCGCGCTTCCCGCAGGCCCGAGACCGCGCCTTCCATGCCGCCGCCGGCGACATAGCAGCCGGCGAGATCGGGATGCCGCGCCAGGAGGTCGATCATCGCGTCGTGAGTGACCTGGTTTGCCTCGAGATTGACCAGCGTCTCCAGCACGGTGAACTCCGGCGCATGCTCGCGGAAGAAGGAGCGGAAGCCGATCTCGCGCAGTTCATGACCGTGGAAGCGGTGGCTGCCGACGAAAAGGGCGACCTTGCCGGGCTTCCTCGCCGCCTTGGCGATCATCCAGGCGGCGGTGCGGCCGACCTTGCGGTTGTCGAGCCCGACATAGCCCTCGCGGATGCCGGAGGCAAAATCGGAGAGCAGCGAAAAGACCGGCAGGCCCCTCGCCTTCAGCGCCTCGACGGCGGCGGTCAATGTCGGGTGATCGGGCCCGACCAGGGCGACGGCCCTCGATCTGGTCGCCAGCCTGCGCATCTCCGCGGCGATCTCGTCCGGCACCAGCGAACTGGTGAAGTCTACCGCCGCGGTGCCGCGAAAACGCTGCGACTGCGCGACCGCCAGTTCGAGCTCGCGGGCGAACTCGCCGTAGAAAAAGTCCTCGCGCCTGAGCAACAGGAAGCCGAGGCGATATTCCGGCAATTCCTGGCGCATGCGCTGCCGGATCAGCCCAGCCGCGTGGTAGCCGATATCGGTCGCCGCTTCGTAGACGCGGCGCGCGGTCTCCTCGCGAACCGGCAAGCGGTTGTTGAGCACGCGGTCGACGGTGGCGACGCTGACCCCGGAAATGCGCGCCAGATCGGTGATGGTCGGCCGTTTCGCCATGATGGTCCTCCGATAGCCTCCCTTCCTACACCAGCCTGATGGAAAATGATAGAAACTATCTTCATGATGTTGATCCTATCATTTGTTGCCGCTATTTTGAATTTCGACGCCTGCGATCCCAGGCTCGGCATTGGCCGGCAGGAGATCCGTGAGGCGTGGTGGAGGACCCCGGAATGGCGGAAGCATTGTCCGCGACGCCGTCGCGACGCGATTACAGCCTGGTGGGCCGCGACACGCAGCTGGCCGTCGACAACGGGCTGGCGGCGGCCGAGTGGTACCACACCGAAGTTCCCCGCAAGCAGATGAAGGAGCTGATGCAGCGTTCCGACGGACCGGCGCTGCGCGATACCATCATCTGGCTCGGCGCCCTGGTCGTCAGCGGCGCCGGCGGCGCCTGGTTCTGGGGCACGTGGTGGTGCGTGCCGTTCTTCTTCGTCTACGGCACGCTCTACGGCTCGTCGACCGACTCGCGCTGGCACGAATGCGGCCATGGCACCGCTTTCCGCACCCAGTGGATGAACGACGCGGTCTATCAGCTCGCCTGCTTCATGATCATGCGCAATCCGGTGACCTGGCGCTGGAGCCATACGCGCCACCACACCGACACCATCATCGTCGGCCGCGACCCGGAAATCGCCATCATGCGGCCGCCGGACCTCATCCGCGTCGTCCTCGCCTTCGTCGGCGTCCTCGACGGCTGGCATGCGATGAAGGACATGGTCCGTCATTCAGCCGGCATCATCAACGCCGAGGAAAGGACCTATGTTCCCGAGCAGGAGGTGCCAAGGGCGATCCTGATCGCGCGCATCTGGCTGGCGATCTACGCGGCGACGATCGCGCTGGCGCTCTACACGGGCTCGTTCCTGCCGCTGATGCTGGTCGGCCTGCCCCGTCTCTATGGCGCCTGGCACCATGTGCTGACCGGCATCCTGCAGCATGGCGGGCTGGCCGACAACGTCATCGACTACCGGCTGAACAGCCGCACCGTCTACATGAACCCGATCAGCCGGTTCATCTACTGGAACATGAACTATCATGTGGAGCACCACATGTTCCCGATGGTGCCCTATCACGCGCTGCCCAGGCTGCACGAGCTGATCAAGCACGACCTGCCGGCGCCGACGCCGTCGATCCTGGCCGGCTACCGCGAAGTGATCCCGGCCTTCCTGCGCCAGCTGCGCAACGAGGACTATTTCCTCAAGCGCGAGCTGCCGCCGACCGCCCGGCCCTATCGCGAGGAATTGCACAACGACAAGGCCGCCGCCGCGGCCGAGTGACATCGCCCCAGAGTGCCAAGCCGCAGACAAGTGGGCGCCATGCAATGGCAGGGCGCCAGGCAGACTATCGGAGAGATCGATGAGCGACTGGATCGAGGCCTGCAAGGCCGATGACATCGACGAGGAAGACGTGAAGCGGTTCGACCATGGCGGCCGCACCTTCGCCATCTACCGCAGCCCCGACGACGAATATTTCGCCACCGATGGGCTCTGCTCGCATGAGAAGGTGCACCTGGCCGACGGCCTGGTCATGGACGACATCATCGAATGCCCGAAGCACAATGGCCGCTTCAACTACAAGACCGGGGCGGCCAAGGGCGCGCCGGTCTGCGTCAACCTCAGGACCTATCCGGTCAAGGTCGACGCCGGTAAAGTCCTCATTCAGATCGGGTGAGGGAAATGCACGCGGGAATGGTGATCATCGGCGCCGGCGAATGCGGCGGACGGGCGGCGCTGACGCTGCGCGACCTGGGTTACGAGGGCCCGGTGACGCTGGTCGGCGACGAACCGCATCTGCCCTATGAGCGGCCGCCGCTGTCGAAAGAGGCGATGACCGGCCCGGCGCCGGCGATCAAATCGATCACCAGCGACGCGGTGCTGGCCGAACGCTCGATCCGGCATATCCATTCGGTCCGCGCCGTGGCGATCGACCGCGCACAGCATCTCGTGCGTCTGTCGGACGGTTCCTCGCTGCCCTACGACAAGCTTTTGCTGGCGACCGGCTCGCTGCCACGGAAGCTGCCGATGCCGGGGCTGGGCGAACGCTGCGTCTATTTGAGGACCTTCAACGATGCGCTCGCCATTCGCGCGCATCTCAATCCGAAGAACCGCGTCGCCATCATCGGCGGCGGTTTCATCGGCCTCGAACTCGCCGCTTCGTCGCGCAAGCTCGGCGCCACCGTCACCGTCATCGAGGCGCAGCCGCGCATCCTGATGCGCGGCGTGCCTGCCGAGATCGCCGCGGTGATCCACAAGGCGCACGAGGCCGAAGGCGTGACCATCCTCGCCGGCCAGGGCATCGAAGCGATCGCCGATGACGGCAAAGAGGTGCGCATCAGCCTTACCGGCGGACAGCAAATCGTCGCCGACCTGGCGGTGATCGGCATCGGCGCCGTGCCGGTGACGGGTCTTGCCGCGGAAGCCGGGCTGGCGGTCGACAATGGCATCGCTGTCGATGCTGAGCTTCGGACCGCCGACCCCGACATCTTCGCCGCCGGCGACTGCTGCTCGTTCCCGCTTGCCGTCTATGGCGGCCGCCGCGTGCGGCTGGAAGCCTGGCGCAACGCGCAGGAGCAGGGCGCGCTGGCGGCGAAAAACATGCTCGGCGCCAGCGAGGCGCATGCGGCGGTGCCGTGGTTCTGGTCGGATCAGTATGGATTGACGCTGCAGATCGCCGGGCTTTCCGACGAGGGCAAGAGCATGGTGCGGCGCGATCTCGACGACGGCGCGTTCATCCTGTTCCACCTGGCCGAGGACGGACGGCTGGTCGCCGCCAGCGGCATCGGTCCGGGCAATGCGGTGGCGCGCGACATCCGCCTGGCGGAGATGTTGATCGCAAAGCGCTCGGCGCCGGCATCCGAGGCGCTCGGCTCGCAAACGGTCAAGCTGAAATCGCTGCTGGCGGCGTGAGACTTAGGGAAGCTTACAAGCATCTCGCCGGCATGAGGGAGACCTAAAAGATGGCACGCAGCAGACCGACGGTCGCCGACCTGCAAGCGCTGAAGGGCAAGCGGCAGCTCTCCAAGCTGCGCGTCTTCTCGCTGGACGAGGCGGAAGCCGCCGAACGCGCCGGCATCGACATGATCTCGGTCACCTATGAGCTGATCTTCGATCCGCGCTTTCGCGACGCCGCGCCGACCTGCTTTGCCATTCCTGGCGACGAGCAGGCGAAGATGGGCGCCACCACCGACGAGATCCTGCGCATGGCTGTGAAGCTGCGCGCCGCAAGCGCCGACGCCATGTACTGCTCGGCCAGCCTGCAGACGATCCGCCGCCTGCGCGACGAGCACATCCCGGTCTGCGGCCATGTCGGCCTGATCCCGGCGCATGCGACCTGGACCGGCGGCTTCAAGGCGGTCGGCAAGACCGCCGAAAGCGCCGCCTTCGTCTGGAAACAGGTCAAGGACCTCGAGGCGGCCGGCGCCTTCGCCGCCGAAATCGAGGTGGTGCCGGCCGAGGTCGCCAGCGCGATCTCGCGGCGCACGCCGCTGATCATGATCTCGATGGGCGCCGGCGCCGGTTGCGATGCGCAATACCTGTTCTCGGAAGACGTGCTCGGCACCAATCGCGGCCGCTATCCGCGCCACGCCAAGCGTTACCGCGACCTCGCGGCGGAGTTCGACCGCATCCAGAACGAGCGCATCGCCGCGTTTAGCGAATATGCCGCCGACATCCGGTCGGGCGCCTATCCGGAGCCGCGCCACATGGTCGAGGCGGACGCCGAGGAATTGCGCAAATTCGAGGCGTTTCTCGACGCGGAAGGTTAAAGGGGCGCTAGAACAGCGCCTTCAGCTCGTCCAGTTTGTCGTTGACCAGCCAGCCGTAATAGTTTTCCTCGGGCAGCTTTTCCGGCTCGCCCGCAGCACGGCGCTTGTCGTTCTCGGCCTTCAAGGCAGAGGCGCGCTGCTCGGGATTGCCGACATTGTAGAGCGTTGCGGTGAGCCCGGGATTGTCGGAGATGTCGAAGCCGGCAATGTTCTTATAGGCATCGATCGACGTCCTGATCGTCGCCGCGACATAGGCCAGCGTCAGGTCCGGATCCATGATGGTCTTGTAGACCGTGTTCGGATCGCCGACGTCGAGCTTCGGCAGTCCGGAAACCTTGTGCACGAGATCGCTCATCTGCAGCGCGGTCAGCGGATTGAGCTGGCCGAGGCCGAAGGTCTGGCCGGCATAGTAGGGCTGGAAGAAGGTGGCGCCGAACCGGTCGTTGGGAAAGCTTGTCCCGCCAACGCTCTTGCCACGGAAAGAATGGTTCCAGACCTGCTCGCGGCACTCCCACAGATCGTAGCTGTCGGTCATGCCGGCGCATTTCTTGAATTCTGGGCGCTGGACGAAGTCGCTGATGTCCTCGCCGTCATAGGCGAAGGAAAGCTTGCTCGACAGATAGGAGATCGCCTTGACGTAATAGGTCTGCAGCCGGTCGTAGGCGTCGACATTGTAGGTATGCTCGCCGACGATGGCGCCGACGACGTGCATCGGGTCGATGCCGTAGGCGGCGGCCTCCTTCCTGATCTTGGCGCGCAGATCGGCGTCGCTCTTCAGCAGCGCGTAGACCTTGCGGTACTTGGCCTGGAAGGTGGTGTTGGTGGCTTGCGTGCGCCGGCTGGAGGCGCCCGGTATGTCGGGCTGGACCGCGTTGCGGTTTCCCGGCGGCACCAGGGTCTGCGCGTCGGCAATAGAAACAGCCGCCGCCATAGCCAGGCCGAGAAGGAGAAGAAGCCGTTTTTTCATACGCCGCCGCCCGTCAAGGCGCACGGCTGGAGCGATCCGGCAACGCGCCTTAAGTGTTGTCTTCCATGCGCCTCCCAAACCGCTCGCCAGTCTGGGGCACGCCCGAGTCGCCGGGCAAACTAGGTAAAGCAGGAGGGAGAGTCGAGAGAAGCCCGCCTGCCGCCGGGGCGAAAGCCGGCCGGTTGCTTCCATTTGGCCACACCCCGCCCGCCGCACCGGGCAAGCCTTACCGGCCCGCCCGAAGCCGGAACCCTGCCCAGCATCGGGTTCCTTGCTGATGCATATCGTTGTCCCAAAACCGCTGCGCACTTTTGGGCGACATGCATTTACAGGATGAATCTGGACAAATCCGTGTTCCTCGACAGGTCGCCGACATGCTTTTGCACATAGGCGGCGTCGATGGTGACGGTTGTGCCGTTGCGGTCCGGCGCGTCGTAGGAGATCTCGTCGAGCACCCGCTCCATCACCGTCTGCAGGCGGCGTGCGCCGATATTCTCGACGCTGGCGTTGAGATCGACGGCAATGCCGGCCAGCGAATCGATGGCATCGTCGGTGAAGGTCAGCTCGACCCCTTCCGTCTTCATCAGCGCGACATACTGCTTGATCAGGCTCGCCTCGGTCTCGGTGAGGATGCGGACGAAGTCCTCCTTCTCCAGCGCGCGCAGCTCGACGCGGATCGGCAGGCGGCCCTGCAGTTCCGGCAAAAGATCGGACGGCTTCGACACATGGAAGGCGCCGGAGGCGATGAACAGGATATGGTCGGTCTTCACCGGGCCGTACTTCGTCGCGACCGTCGTGCCTTCGACCAGCGGCAGCAGGTCACGCTGCACGCCTTCGCGCGACGGGCCGCCCGAAATGTCTGACCTTGCGGCGATCTTGTCGATCTCGTCGAGGAAGACGATGCCGTCATTTTCCGTCGCGTCGAGCGCGCGGCGGATCACCTCGTCCTGGTCGAGCAGCTTGTCGGACTCGTCGTTGACCAGCAGCGCGTAGGAATCGCGCACCGTGGTCTTGCGGCTCTTGGTCTTGCGGCCGCCCATCGCCTTCGACAGCATATCGTTGATGTTGAGCACGCCGATATTGCCGCCCGGCATGCCGGGGATCTCGAAGCCGGGCATGCCGCCGGTGCCGGTGTCGGCGACTTCGATCTCGATCTCCTTGTCGTCGAGCTCGCCCTCGCGCAGCTTCTTGCGGAAACTATCGCGCGTGGCCGGGCTCGCCGTCTTGCCGACCAGGGCCTCGAGCACGCGTTCCTCGGCATTGATCTGGGCGCGCGCCGCGACGTCCTCGCGCATCTTTTCGCGCGCCAGGCCTATGGCGACCTCGACCAGGTCGCGCACGATCTGCTCGACGTCGCGGCCGACATAGCCGACCTCGGTGAACTTGGTCGCCTCGACCTTGACGAAGGGCGCCCCGGCGAGGCGGGCCAGGCGGCGCGAGATCTCGGTCTTGCCGACGCCGGTCGGGCCGATCATCAGGATGTTCTTCGGCATCACCTCCTCGCGCATCTGGCCTTGCAGCTGCTGGCGGCGCCAGCGGTTGCGCAGCGCAATGGCCACGGCGCGCTTGGCGTCCTTCTGGCCGATGATGAAACGGTCGAGTTCCGAAACGATTTCACGGGGGGAGAAGGTGCTCATGTCACTAAATTCCACTTTGCCACTGCTTGATGGACTCGAACGGATGCAGCAGCATGATCACGTTGAGCGTCAGATTGTCCCGGATGATGTAGCCTGTGCCGAGTTCGAAGATGAGGGCGAGGGCGACGACCACCCATATAGGAAGCTTTCGCGCCATCACAAATCCCAGCACCATGGCCAGCGTGTCGGACACCGAATTGATGATCGAGTCGCCGTAATAATCGAGCGAGATCGTGCCGGCGCGGTAGCGCTCGATGATGAAAGGGCTGTTCTCGAGCAGTTCCCAGCCGCCTTCGATGAGGACGGCGAAGGCGAGCCTGAGCCCGATCGGCGAGCGCGGAAAAAGAAAGCGCGCCAGCGCGTAGAACACGAAGCCATGAATGATGTGCGAGGGCGTGTACCAGTCGGAAATGTGCTGCGAGTTTTCCGAGCTCAGCACCACGCCGTGCCAGAGTTTCACGTAGCCGCAGGTGCAGATCGGAGGATGGCCCATGCCGTAAAGCGCGCCGGCCTGGAAGATGAGCAAAGCCAGCACGAGCAGCAGCCCCATGCGCCAGCTGTCCTCATAGGCCGAATAGCTGTTGTCGTCGCCCGTCGCGTTCATTTGGTCAGTCCCCCTCTTCCGTGCCGGCCGCGTCGACGGCCATCAGCACGACGTCCCCATATTGCGATTGTCTGCGGCCGATGGCCCTGAAGCCGGCCTTCTCATAGGCGCGAATGGCGCGGCCATTGTCCGGATGCGGATCGATGATGACGCGCGGCGCCCCTTCCTCGAAAAGCTGCTCGACGAACTGCCGCACGATCGCCGAGCCGTGGCCGACGCCGACCAGCTCGGCCCGACCGATCGACAGGTCGATGCCCAGCGTGCCGAACGGCTGGTCGGCATAGGGATGATCGTCCTCCAGATGCGGATCGTAGCTCTGCAGATAGGCGATCGGCCTGCCGTCGAGCTCGACGATCAGCGGCTCGACCGAAACCGAATCGATGTGCTCGCGGATCTCGACGATCTCTTTTTGCGGATCGTCCCACCATTCGGCGACATGCGGCTCGGCCAGCCAGCCGGCGATCATCGGCAGGTCTTTTTCGGTCACCGGCCGAAAATCGTAAACGTATTCTTGTTGGACCATGATCTTATCCGAAAACCGGTTCCCACTTTTCGGGATCATGGTCGATTGCCTCAGGCGGCATCGAGCGTTTCGACGACAAAATTGCTGTTGGTATAGACGCAGATGTCGGCCGCAATCTGCATCGCCTTGCGGGCGATCTCCTCGGCGTCCTTGTCGGTGTCCATCAGCGCGCGGGCGGCGGCCAGCGCGTAGTTGCCGCCGGAGCCGATGGCCATCACGCCATGTTCGGGCTCGAGCACGTCGCCGGTGCCGGTCAACGCCAGCGAGACCGATTTGTCGGCAACCAGCATCATGGCTTCCAGCCGGCGCAGGTAGCGGTCGGTGCGCCAGTCCTTGGCGAGTTCGACGCAGGCCCGCGTCAACTGATCGGGGTATTGCTCGAGCTTGGCTTCGAGCCGCTCCAGAAGGGTGAAGGCATCGGCGGTGGCGCCGGCGAAACCGGCGATGACATTGCCACCCTTGCCAATGCGGCGCACCTTCTTGGCATTGCCCTTCATGATGGTCTGGCCGAGGCTGACCTGGCCGTCGCCGGCGATCACGACCTTGCTGCCCTTGCGCACGGTGACGATGGTCGTGGCGTGCATGGTCAGTTCATTCGACATTTTCTGCTCCGATTCGCGCGATCCCAATGAGGCGATTGGCGCGGTACGAGGGACTTTGATCGGCCATATGTATGCATGGGGTGGGCGATTGCAAACGACATGCCGTCCAGCCCGATACCCTATGGGAATGGCAACTGGCAATCGCCGGATCATGCTGCTAGAAGGCTCTCGATTTCAAGCATATGGGCGTTTGCGGCCTGTGCGCTCCCGCACGCCATGAACCTCCCGGACAAGGATAGATCATGCCGACGCGTTCCGCCGAAGCCAGCCGCAAGACCAAGGAAACCGACATCTCGGTGTCGGTCCATGTCGACGGCACCGGCAAGTCCGACATTGCGACGGGCGTCGGCTTCTTCGACCATATGCTCGACCAGCTGTCGCGTCATTCGCTGATCGACATGACGGTGAAGGCAAAGGGCGACCTGCACATAGACGACCACCACACGGTCGAGGACACCGGCATCGCGCTCGGCCAGGCGCTGGCCAAGGCGCTCGGCGAGCGGCGCGGCATCATGCGCTATGCCTCGATCGACCTCGCCATGGACGAGACGCTGACCAGAGCGGCAATCGACGTCTCCGGCCGGCCGTTCCTGGTCTGGAACGTCTCCTTCTCGTCGCCCAAGATCGGCACGTTCGACACCGAGCTGGTGCGCGAGTTCTTCCAGGCGCTGGCGCAGAACGCCGGCATCACGCTGCATGTGACCAATCATTATGGCGCCAACAACCACCACATCGCCGAGACCTGCTTCAAGGCGGTGGCGCGGGCGCTGCGTTCCGCGCTCGAGCGCGATCCGCGCCAGCCGGACGCGGTGCCGTCCACCAAGGGATCTTTGAAGGGATAGGCGATGGCCATCTATGTCGTGATGGAGCCGCCGGGCCGCGGTGAACGATCCGATGGAACGGTCTTTGTCCGCGACGGTTTCGCCTGGCTGGGCTTCCTCGTGCCGCCGCTGTGGCTCGCCTGGAACCGGCTGTGGATCGAGGCGGCGCTGACCTTCGTCGTCATGGCCATCCTGTCGATGCTTGGTGAAAAGCTTGGACTTGCCTGGGCGGGCTCGGCCCTGTCGCTGCTGGTCTCGCTCTATGTCGGGCTGGAAGGGCAAGGGCTGCGCATCGCGGCGCTACGCCGCCGCGGCTGGCACGAATGGGGCGTCGTCGAGGCGGACAGGCTGGACGGCGCCGAGACGCGTCATGCGCTGGAGACCGACGTGCCGCCCGACGAGCAGCCGCCCGTGCCGCGCATCGTGCCCGACGCCAATCTAGCACGGCCGGCGCAGACCGGCATGGCTCTGGGGCTCACCCACACGCCGGGAAGGCCCTGACATGAGGGTTGCGATCATCGATTACGGGTCGGGCAATCTGCGCTCGGCCACCAAGGCCTTCGAGCGCGCCGCGCGCGAGGCGGGCATTGCCGCGA
>NZ_RZOS01000164.1:0-11618 GCF_004022605.1 Mesorhizobium sp. M4B.F.Ca.ET.089.01.1.1 | reverse complement strand
GTGCAGGCCACCCGCGTCCTGCGCGAGGTCGAAGCAGCCCTTGCCCAGGCCGAACAGGCGCTGCGCCAGGCAAGCGAGGCCGAGCGCAATGCCCGCCAGGCCGGCCGCGACGCTCAGCATGGGTTGGATGCCGCCCGCAACGCGCTTGCCGAGGCCGAGAAGGCCGGCGGCGAGCTGGTAAGCCGGCGTGCCGCGCTCGACGAGGCGCGCGCCCGCGTCGTCGACAGCCATGAGGAAACCCAGGCGGCTTTCCTGGAAGCCGAGATGCTGCTGCAGGCCGCGCCCGATCTCGGCGACCTGCAGCTGCAGCTCGAACAGTCCTCGGCCAATGTCTCGCGCGATCGCGCCACCCTCGCCGACGCGCGCGCCGTGCATGAGGGCTTGAGGCGCGAGGCCGAGGCCCGCACCCGCCGCCTCGAAGCGATCGGCGCCGAGCGCCGCAACTGGCTGGAGCGCGCCGAAAACGCCTCGACGCAGATCGCCGCTCTTGGCGAGCGCAGGGCGGAAGCCGAGGCCGAGCGCGAGCGGCTGGCCGACGCTCCGGACGAGATCGACGCCAAGCGTCGCGCGCTGCTGTCGCAATTGACCGAGGCGGAGACTCTGCGCCAGGCGGCGGCCGACCGTTTGCAGGAAGCGGAGAACCGGCAGGCCGAGCTCGACAAGGCCGCGACCGCGGCGATTCAGTCGCTGGCCGAGGCGCGCGAAACCCGTGTCCGCGCCGAGGAGCGGCTGACGGCCGCCGATGAGCGGCGGCTGGAGGTCGAGGCGCGCATCCAGGAGACGCTGAACACGCCGCCGCACCTAGTCATCCGCCACACCGGTCTGGAAGCCGATGACCCGATGCCCGAAATGGCCGAGGTCGAGCGCCAGCTCGATCGGTTGAAGGTCGAGCGCGAGCGGCTCGGCGCCGTCAACCTGCGCGCCGAGGAAGAGCAAAAGGAGCTGTCCGACCGGCTGGAGACCATCGTTTCCGAGCGCGAGGACATCATCGAGGCGATCCGCAAATTGCGGCAGGCGATCCAGAGCCTCAACCGGGAAGGGCGCGAGCGGCTGCTGTCGGCCTTCGAGGTGGTCAATGGCCATTTCCAGCGGCTGTTCTCGCATCTGTTCGGCGGCGGCACCGCCGAGCTGCAGCTGATCGAGTCGGAAGATCCGCTAGAGGCGGGGCTCGAGATCCTCGCCCGCCCGCCGGGCAAGAAGCCGCAGACCATGACGCTGCTCTCCGGCGGCGAGCAGGCGCTGACGGCGATGTCGCTGATCTTCGCCGTGTTCCTCACCAATCCGGCACCGATCTGCGTGCTCGACGAGGTCGACGCGCCGCTCGACGACCATAATGTCGAGCGCTTCTGCAATCTCATGGACGAGATGTCCCGCACCACAGAGACGCGCTTCGTCATCATCACCCACAACCCTATCACCATGGCGCGCATGGACCGGCTGTTCGGCGTCACCATGGCCGAGCAGGGCGTCAGCCAGCTGGTCTCGGTCGACCTGCAGGCGGCCGAAGCCATGCGTGAGGCGAGCTGAATATATCGCCCGCAACGCGCGGCCTTGCTCCGGGGGTGTTGGCGGGGTCCTTAGTGGCCCGCTTAGCTGACTATCGAGGTGCTTGTAGTTGGGCGGTGCATCAGCGCGCACTTGGTCCCAGAATACGCCCGACATGCGCGGCGATCGCCAGGCTGGACGTCAGTCCGGGGCTTTCTATGCCGAACAGATTGACCAGGCCTTCGATGCGATGGGTTGCCGGATCCTGGATGACGAAGTCGCTGTTGGCCTCGCCGGGTCCGGAGAGCTTTGGGCGGATGCCGCTATAGGCTGCCTGCAGGCTGCCGTCGGCGAGCTCCGGCCAGTATTTGCGGATGGCATCGTAGAAGCGCTCGCCGCGCGCGGGGTCGACGCGGTAGTCGAGCCTGTCCGTCCATTCCACATCCGGCCCGAAGCGCGCCGTGCCGGCGAGGTCGAGCGTCAGATGGACGCCGAGCCCGCCGGGTTCGGGCACCGGATAGACAAGCCGCGAGAACGGCGCCCGCCCGGCCACCGAGAAATAATTGCCCTTGGCGTAGCGAAGCGTGGGCAGGAACTGCCGGTCGAACCCGTCGAGCGAGGCGGCAAGCGCCACCGCGCCGAGTCCGGCTGCGTTGATCAGGTGTGAGGTGGCGATCTCGAAACGCTCGCCGCTTGCGCTGTCCATCGTCTCGAGGACGATGCTGCCGCCGGCGCCGATCCGGCCGGAAACGACGCGCGTGTTGAGCGACAGCATGGCGCCTTTCTCTTCGGCCTCGCCGAGCAGGGCGAGCATCAAAGCGTGGCTGTCGATGATGCCGGTGGAGGGCGACAGCAATGCCTTGGTGCAATGCAGCGCCGGCTCCAGCGTTTGCGCCTCGGCTGCGGAGAGAAACCGCAGGTCGTCAACGCCGCAAGCGGCGGCATTGGCGCGAATGGAGGCAAGCACCGGCTCCTGTGCCTCGTCGGTTGCGACGATGAGCTTGCCGCAGCGCCGGTGCGGGATCGACCGCTCCGCGCAGTAGCGGTACAGAAGCTCGCGCCCGTCAACGCAGTACCGCGCCTTCAGTGACCCCCTTGGGTAGTATATGCCGGCGTGGATGACCTCCGAATTTCGCGAGCTCGTCTCGGTGCCGATGGCGTCGGCGGCTTCGAGGATCAGCGTGTCGAGGCCTTGTGCGGCCATGGTGCGCGCAACCGCCAGGCCGATGACGCCGGCGCCGGCGATGATGCAATCGACCTGTTCCATGCCCCCGTCCATTTTGGTTGCGCAAGCGGCACCTCACAGCCTTCAAGGATCATAGGCTTGTTGTCCAGTGCCGGCGATCATGCGCCTGGCCGCGGCATTGGGGTGGTGCGAAGCAGCGTTGGGAACTGCATGGCGCTCGATCATGACAGAGCGGCTCTTGCGGCCGCCTGCCGCCATGATGCATCAAGCCTCTCAAATGCGAGGCGGAACCTTGGACTTCTCATCACAGAGACGGTCTGTTTGGCCCGCACGCCTGCAGACAGGAGCCAGCATGGACGCCCAACCCAATTCCCCTGAAGCCCGCGACATCCGCTACCACCTGCATGCCTACACCAATGCCCGCAAGCATCAGGAAACGGGTCCGCTGGTCATCGAAAAGGGCGACGGCATCTATGTCGAGGACATTGCCGGCAACCGCTATATCGAGGCCATGGCAGGGCTGTGGAGCGTTGCGGTCGGCTTCTCGGAAAAGCGCCTGGTCGAGGCCGCGACCCGGCAGATGTCGAAGCTGCCTTTCTATCATGACTTCGGATCGAAGGCGCATTCGCCGCTGATCGACTTGGCCGAGAAGCTGGTGCAGATGGCGCCGGTGCCGATGAGCAAGGCCTATTTCACCAATTCCGGCTCCGAGGCCAACGATACGGCGCTCAAGATGATCTGGTACCGCTCGAACGCGCTCGGTCAGCCGGCGCGCAAGAAGATCATCAGCCGCAAGCGTGGCTACCACGGCGTCACCATAGCCGCGGCAAGCCTGACCGGGCTGCCGAACAACCATCTCTCCTTCGACCTGCCGATCGCCAATGTGCTGCACATATCGACGCCGCACCATTGGCGCGACGCCAGGCCGGGCGAGAGCGAGGAGCAGTTCTCGAGCCGTCTTGCCGACGAGTTGGAGAGCCTGATCCTTGCCGAGGGACCGGAGACCATTGCCGCCTTCTTCGGCGAGCCGATCATGGGCGCCGGCGGCGTTGTCGTACCGCCCGCCTTCTATTGGGAGAAGGTCCAGGCCGTGCTGTCGAAATACGACATCCTGCTCGTTGCCGACGAGGTCATCTGCGGCTTCGGCCGGACCGGCGAGATGTTCGGCTCGCAGGCCTTCGGCATCAAGCCCGACGTCATGGTGCTGTCGAAGCAGATTTCCTCTTCATACCTGCCGATCTCGGCCCTGCTCATCAACGACAAGGTGTTCGAGCCGATTGCCGACGAAAGCAATCGCATCGGCACCTTCGGCCATGGCTTCACCGGTGGCGGCCATCCGGTCGCGGCAGCGGTCGCGCTTGAGAATGTGAAGCTGATCGAGGAGCGCGACCTTGTCGGCAATGCGCGCAGGGTCGGCGCGCATTTGCAGGCGCGGCTGCGCAAGCTCGCCTCGCATCCGCTGGTCGGCGAGGTGCGCGGCGTTGGACTGATCGCGGCCGTCGAGCTGGTCGCCGACAAGGCGAGCAAGGCGCCATGGGGCAAGCCTGCCGCTCTCGGTGCGCTGGTCAACGGGTTGCTGCAGCAGAATGGCGTCATCTCGCGCAACATGGCCGACGCCATCGCTTTCTGCCCGCCGCTGATCATCACCGAGGCTCAGGTCGATACGCTGGTCGATGCGTTCGAGCGGTCGCTCGATGCCGCCCTGCCGCAGGTTCAAGCGCAAGGCTGAAAACGGGCCGCTCAAAGCGACAAGTCGCTGATGTCTCGTGCTGTTGGTTTGGCTGGGGCGCCAGGATTCGAACCTGGGAATGTCGGTACCAAAAACCGATGCCTTACCACTTGGCGACGCCCCAACAACCGCAACGTGCCCGTTGCGCGCGGCCTTATAGGACGAGCCGGCGCAAAGCTCAATGCTCGGACAGGTCTCATCCAAGGTAATCTTGCCGCATGTTTCGCCGTCGACTGACCGGCGCGCCTGTCCGAGGGGCGGCCCGAGGACCGGTCAGTTTGCGTCTATTCGCCCCAGACGGCCAGCTCGTTGCCGGCCGGATCGGTGAAATGGAAGCGTCGTCCGCCTGGAAACGAGAAGATCGGCTTGACGATGGCGCCGCCGGCATTCTCGACCGCCGCAAGCGTTTCCTCCAGCGCCTCCGAATAGAGCACCGGCAGCGGCTTCGCGGCGGCTTCGCCGGCATCGGCCTGGAAACCACCGTCCAGCCCCTCGGCAAAGGCCGAATAGGTCGGCCCGTAGTCGGTGAAGGACCAGCCGAGCGCGGCGCTGTAGAAGGCTTTCACGCTATCCAGCGTGCCGCCGGTCGCCGGCAGTTCCAGATAGTCGAGCTTCCCGGTCAGTTTCATGGCGCAACTCCTTACTATGTTCTTGTTATGTTCTATAACGCCGAGCGTCGTCCTGCAAGTCCGTCCTTGCCGTCGACGATCCTGACGTCTTTCTCGATGCCAAGCCATTTCAGGCGCGTCGTGTTGACGTCGGCCGTGCTCGATCGCCGCGCAAGTCCGTGGACCTCATACCCCTTTGCCGAGTTCGTCGAAATCGTCCGTCGTCAGGAAGAGGTGCTCCCGCGACGTCACGGTGACAAGCTCGACGACGTCCTTGATCGAGGCGGCGCGCAAGGCGGTGTGCTGGATCAGCGAATGCCCGTCCGCCACCTTGAGGAAGGGTTTGGGGTGCGACTGCCGCGAGGCGGGCCACAGGCGCGAGCCGGCTCCGCCGCTGATGATGACCGGAACGACTTTCATGACGCGACCTCTGGGCCGGTGGATGCGAATGCCCGCGCCTTTTCCAGCGTCAGCGCCACGATCGCAGTCGCCCTGTGATAGGTCGCGGCCTCCGAATAGCACCGCAATTCCGGCGCATTTCCGGACGGCCGCAAATGGATGATCTCGCCGCTATCCATCCGCGCCCTGAGGCCGTCGGTTTCATCGATTTCGGCGACGGTACCAAACGGGGCCAGGAACTGCTGCAGCGCATCCGGGCCAGCGAGTTCGGTCATCAATTTGCGTGAGTTCTCCAGCGGGAAGCTCTCGAGGCGCTCGCTGGCGCAGAATGGAAGGTGCCAAAGCTCGCGCAAGCGCGACAGTGGTCTTTTCGTAGATGCAACGGTGCCAAGCACGGCCATGATCGGGAGGAGCGAGTCCCGCGTCGGCAACGCGGGCAACGTCTTTCCATTCAACTGGCAATTCGACCCCAGGAGAACGCCGCCATTGGCCTCGAAGCCGATGACGACCTTGCCGTCGCGGTACGCCGCCTCCATGCCGGCGATGACGAAGGGGGACCCGACCTTCGTTCTCCTCACCTCGAAACCCAAGGCATCTGAAATGCCGGAATTGGAGGTCACGGGCGTCACCACCGTATCCGCCGCGACGAAAAGAGCCGTAACCAGCCCGATCAGATCGCCCCGGAACAGATCACCGTTCCCGTCGGCAACAAGCGGGCGGTCGGCGTCGGCGTCCGTCGACACGATGGCGTCGAGAGCGAATTCGCGGGCCCAGCCCTTCAGCTTCGCAAGCGTGCCTGCGTCCACGGCTTCGGTATCGACGGGCATGAAGGTTTGGCTCTTTCCGACAGGGACTGCCTCGGCGCCGAAAGAGCGAAGGACCTGCACCAGCAATTCCGCCGCGACCGAACTGTGCTGGTAGACGCCGATTCTCATTCCGGATAGGGAATCCGGCCCCAAAATGCCGTTGGCGCGCTCTAGGTAGCCGGCAACGGCTTCATCGTGATGCGATGGCCAGGCCGTTTCGGCAGGCGCCGGCGGATCGTACACGTTTGACCTTTCGGCGACATACTGCGTTATCGCAGCCTCGTCCGCTTTGTCGATCTCGCCATTCGGGCGATAGAATTTGATGCCGTTGCGGTCGGCGGGAATATGGGAGCCGGTCACCATCAGGGCGGCCGCGCCATGCTTTTGGGCATAAAGGGCGAGGGCCGGGGTGGGGATGACCCCGCAATCGATCGGCTGGAATCCGCTCGCGGCCAGTGCCGCCATGCAATTGTCGGCAATCGCGGGGCTGCTGTCGCGCATGTCGCGGCCGACAAAGACCGGGCCGCTCGACTGCAAGCCGCTTGAAGCCAGGCGCCAGGCGAACGCCTCGGTATAGAGTCCGCTGGGCTTCCCAACCAATTCCGAGGCCAAACCTCGGACGCCGCTCGACCCGAATTTCATCATTCCGCTTTTGCTGTTTGGAAAGTTAGGTCGGTAATATTGGAGTGGGGTTCGCTGTCAACAAAAAATCATACGGGCACGTCTGCTGACGTGGTTGACCGAAATCCTGGCCGCTCGATTTCGGCAGCGCCTCGATCTATCGCGCGGAATTTTAGCGGGTCTGCATTTTGCAATGTATTCCTGATGATGAGACCTATGACAGGTTGCATAGCGCTCTCCGGATACTCTGGTTGCATCCATTCTGGCGGCCTCGGACCATCCGGTCTTTTTGACGCAGCTTTTAGTTAATCGATTTTAGCGGTTTTCCTTAATCGATTGTAGCGGCCGGCCGGCTTTGCCGACGCCTTGCCTTTCGCAGTGCAGCATCATATCGCTCGATTCGGACAGGGCGGAGCCAAGGCTACGGGCTTCGCCAACCTGCAATCTGCGACCGTTGGAGGGCGAGCATGACCAAGTGGGTTTACACCTTCGGCGATGGCGCTGCAGAAGGCCGTGCCGGCGACCGCAATCTTCTTGGCGGCAAGGGTGCCAACCTGGCCGAGATGTGCAGCCTCGGGCTGCCGGTGCCGCCGGGCTTCACCATCACCACCGAGGTTTGCAACGCCTACTACGCCAACGGCCGCACCTATCCGTCCGAGCTCGAGGCGGATGTCGCGGTGGCGCTTGACCATATCGGCCGGCTGACCGGCCGCCGCTTCGGCGATCCGGCGAAGCTGCTTCTGGTGTCGGTCCGCTCAGGCGCCCGCGCTTCCATGCCGGGCATGATGGACACCGTTCTCAATCTCGGTCTCAACGACGAGACGGTCGAGGCGCTGGCCACCGATTCCGGCGATGCCCGCTTTGCCTATGACAGCTACCGCCGCTTCATCCAGATGTATTCCGACGTCGTCATGGGTCTCGACCATGAGGTTTTCGAGGAGATCCTGGAGGACGAGAAGGCGAATCTCGGCCATGAGCTCGACACCGAGCTGACGGCACTCGAATGGCAGGGCGTGATCACGCTTTACAAGGCCAAGGTCGAGGAGGAACTGGGCAAGCCGTTTCCGCAGGATCCGAAAGAACAGCTCTGGGGCGCGATCGGCGCGGTGTTCTCTTCCTGGATGAACAACCGCGCCATCACCTACCGGCGCCTGCACGACATCCCCGAGAGCTGGGGCACGGCGGTCAATGTCCAGGCCATGGTGTTCGGCAACATGGGCGACACGTCCGCCACCGGCGTCGCCTTCACCCGCAACCCGTCGACCGGCGAAAAGCAGCTCTATGGCGAGTTCCTGGTCAACGCCCAGGGCGAGGACGTCGTCGCCGGCATCCGCACGCCGCAGAACATCACCGAGGCGGCGCGCATCGCCGCCGGCTCCGACAAGCCGTCGCTGCAGAAGCTGATGCCGGAAGCCTTCCAAGCTTTCGTCGACATTTCCGACAGCCTGGAAAAGCACTACCGCGACATGCAGGATCTCGAATTCACCATCGAGCGCGGCAAGCTTTGGATGCTGCAGACCAGGTCCGGCAAGCGCACCGCCAAGGCGGCGCTGAAGATCGCCGTCGAGATGGCGAGGGACGGGCTGATCACCAGGGAGGAAGCGGTCGCCCGCATCGATCCCGCCTCGCTCGACCAGCTCTTGCACCCGACCATCGACCCCAAGGCCGCCCGCGACGTCATCGGCGTCGGCCTGCCTGCCTCGCCGGGCGCCGCCACGGGCGAGATCGTCTTTTCCTCGGGCGATGCCGAGGACGCCAAGGCGCAAGGCCGCAAGGTGATCCTGGTGCGCATCGAGACCAGCCCCGAAGACATCCACGGCATGCACGCCGCCGAAGGCATCCTCACCACGCGCGGCGGCATGACCAGCCATGCCGCGGTGGTGGCGCGCGGCATGGGCAAGCCCTGCGTGTCCGGCGCCGGCTCGCTGCGCGTCGACTACAAGGCCGGGACGCTGATCTCGATGGGGCAGACCTTCCGCAAGGGCGACGTCATCACCATCGACGGCGCCAACGGCCAGGTGCTGAAGGGCGCGGTGGCCATGCTGCAGCCGGAATTGTCGGGCGATTTCGCCGCCATCATGGAATGGGCCGACGCCGCGCGCCGCATGAAGGTGCGCACCAATGCCGAAACGCCGCTCGATGCGCGCATGGCGCGCTCCTTCGGCGCCGAGGGCATCGGGCTTTGCCGCACCGAGCACATGTTCTTTGATGGCGACCGCATCGTCGCCATGCGCGAGATGATCCTGGCCGATACCGAAAAGGACCGGCGCGCCGCGCTTGCCAAGCTCCTGCCGATGCAGCGTTCGGATTTTCTCGAACTGTTCGAGATCATGGCCGGCCTGCCGGTGACGATCCGGCTGCTCGATCCGCCGCTGCACGAATTCCTGCCCAAGACCGAGGCGGAGATCGCCGAGGTCGCCGCCGCCATGAATGTGTCGCCCGACAAGCTCCGGCAGCGCACCGAGGCCCTGCACGAGTTCAATCCGATGCTCGGCCATCGCGGCTGCCGTCTTGCGGTTTCCTATCCCGAGATCGCCGAGATGCAGGCACGCGCCATTTTCGAGGCGGCCGTCGAGGCCGGCCACAAGGCCGGCGCGCTGGTGGTGCCGGAGATCATGGTGCCGCTGGTCGGCATCGTGAAGGAGCTCGACTACGTCAAGGCGCGCATCGACGCGGTCGCCGCCAGCGTCATGCAGGAAACCGGCACGAAGATCGACTACCTGACGGGTACGATGATCGAGCTCCCCCGCGCCGCCATCCGCGCCCATGTCATCGCCGAGGCGGCCGAGTTCTTCTCCTTCGGCACCAACGATCTTACCCAGACCACTTTCGGCATTTCGCGCGACGATGCGGCCTCCTTTCTGGAGACCTACCGGCAGAAGGGCATCATCGAGCAGGATCCGTTCGTCTCGCTCGACATAGAGGGCGTCGGCGAATTGGTGCGCATCGCGGCCGAAAAGGGCAGGGCGACGCGGCCCGGGATCAAGCTCGGCATTTGCGGTGAGCATGGCGGCGATCCGTCGTCGATCCGCTTCTGCGAGGAGGTCGGCCTCGACTATGTGTCGTGCTCGCCCTACCGCGTGCCGATCGCCAGACTGGCCGCGGCGCAGGCCGCGGTGAAGGTGGCAAAGACATCAGCAAAACGCGACTGATCTTTTCGGTCGCGGTGTCGCACGGATTTCCGACCGGAATCCGCGACAAAACCACAATCCCGGGCGGAGCATTCTCTGGCTTGCCAGAGAATGCTCCGGCTAGCCGATCGGCATGCCGGTGGGCTCGCCGCCTTACGGTTTTGTAAGCAAAGTCACGCGAACGTGCGCTTGCCGGCCCCCATTCTCGACATCGTTTCCGCCCAGTCTCCAGGGTCTCCGATCCCCCCGGCGCCCGAGACAGATGTTGCAGATTTCCCCCGCCCCCTTCCGCTCGATCCTCATTCTACAGACGAAGTTCATCGGCGATCTCGTTCTCGCCTCGGCGCTGGCCAGGAACCTCCAGCTCGGCTATCCCGGCGTCGGGATCGTGTTCCTTTGCGAGGCACGTTTCGCCAGCTTTCTCACCGCCCACGGCATCGCTTCCGATGTCGTCACGTTCCGCCGCGCCATGATGCGCGGATCGCCGCTGCAGCGAGGGCGCGAGCTGTATTCGATGGTGCGCAGGCTGCGCCGGCACCGCTTCGACATGACGATCGACCTGACCGATTCGAAGACCTCACGCATCATCAGCAGCCTCGTCAACGCCCCGACCAGGGTCGGCTACCATCCGTCCGAAAGGCCCTTGCGATGGCACGAGCGTCAGCCGGCCAACGTTCGGGCGAGGCCGTTCGGCTTCGGTGAGCGGCACTATCTCTACCGATACCTTTCGCCGCTCGAGGCGCTTGGCGTCGACCTGCGCGTGAGAGCGCCGTCGATGCGCCCATTGGCTGTGGAAACAGCGCGGGCGCTCGCCTTGCTGGACAAATACCATCTCAGGCGAAGCGGTTTTGTCGCGGTGCATGCCGGGGCGAGTTTTCTCGGCCGGCGCTGGCAGCCGGAGCGCTTCGCCGCCGTCATCGACGAGATTGCGCGCGAGACCGGGCTGGATTTCGTGCTCGTCGGTGGCCCGGACGAGCACAAGGCGGCCGACGAGATTGCCGCGAGGACAGCCTCGCCGGTCGTCAACTTTGTCGGCGCGCTTTCGCTCGAAACGCTGTTGGCGCTGCTGAAGGAGGCGCGGCTTTTCCTCGGCAATGAGAGCGGACCGATGCATATGGCGGCGGCAGCGGGCACCCCTGTCGTCGGCCTCTACGGGCTGACCAATCCGATCCGCTGGGGGCCGGTCGGCGTGGCGAGCATCGCGCTGCAGCCCTCCATGCCTTGCGAATGCGTAGCAAGCGACTTCTGCAAGCCGACCGACCCGAGCAAGGCGTGCTGCGTCTGGCGCCTGGAAGTCGGACCTGTAACCGACGCCGTGCGCGAGATCCTTGCGCGCACCGAAAAGCAAACGGCAAACGCGCTCTCGCGCTACGCCTGAAGCAAATTCTCGTGACGGCGTTCGTCGCACGGGCGCCGTCCCGATTTTCGCCTTGATGCGGGTCTTTTGGCTGGATATTGCAACCATCCTGCTTCGACCACCGGCCCGGAAATCGATCATGCGTCTCTTGCGGAAACATCTTTGCGCGATTGCGCTGTCGGTTTGCGCCGTGTCCACGGCCGGCGCCGCGCCGCTTGTCGAGCCGACGCTGCATCTGAAACCGCAGGCAGGCGGCAGCGGCCGCGTCGCGCTGACGCTCGACGCCTGCGGCGGCC
>NZ_RZOS01000163.1:0-11694 GCF_004022605.1 Mesorhizobium sp. M4B.F.Ca.ET.089.01.1.1 | reverse complement strand
CGCCGGCGTCGCCATGCGTGCCGACATAGACGACGAACGCGCCGCCGGTCTTGGCCATGTCGATCTCGTCGGCGCCGAGCAGGAACAGCACGTCCGTCTCGCCGAGCATGGCAGCGACGCCCTTGCCGCCCTCGCCCGGCACGAAACCGAGGTCGAGGCCGCCGACGCGGCCGGCGGCATTGTGGAGCACGGCAAAACCGTTCCAGTCGGCGCGGGCGGCATTGACGGACGCGGCGAGCCTGGCCGCCTGGCCGAGCACGGCCGCGCCGTCGGCGCGCGCCAGCGCGCCCTGGCCGACGATGATCAGCGGATGCGTCGCCTTCTTCAGCACCTGGAAGAACTTGCCGTTGCCGTCGGCCAGGCCCTTCAGCGATTCCGGACCGGCGCCGATCTGCTCATAGTCGTAGCGCGTGTCGCCGACCTCGCCGATGACGCCGACCGGCAGGTTACCGATGCGCCAGCGCTTGCGGATGCGGGCATTGAGCACCGAGGCCTCGAAGCGCGGATTGGCGCCGATGATCAGCACCGCGTCGGCCTGCTCGATGCCCTCGATGGTCGGGTTGAAGATGTAGCTGGCGCGTCCGAGCGAGGGATCGAGCGCGGCGCCGTCCTGGCGACAGTCGGTATTCTTCGAGCCGAGCGCCGCCATCAGAAGCCTCAGCGCATAGATCTCCTCGACGGCGGCGAGATCGCCGGCAATGGCGCCGATGCGCTCGGGCGCTGTCTTCGAGACCTCGTCCTTGATCGCGGCGAAGGCTTCCGCCCAGCTTGCCGCAACGAGCTTGCCATCCTTGCGTACATAGGGGCGGTCGAGGCGCTGCGTGCGCAGGCCGTCCCAGATGAAGCGGGTCTTGTCCGAGATCCATTCCTCGTTCACCGCCTCGTTGACGCGCGGCAGGATGCGCATCACCTCGCGACCGCGGCTGTCGACGCGGATCGCCGAGCCGACCGCATCCATGACGTCGATGGATTCGGTCTTGGTCAGCTCCCACGGCCGCGCCTGGAAGGCGAACGGCTTGGAGGTCAGCGCGCCGACCGGGCAAAGGTCGATGACATTGCCCTGCAGCTCCGAGGTCATCGCCTGCTCGAGATAGGTGGTGATCTCTGCATCCTCGCCGCGGCCGATCAGGCCGAGCTCGGAAATGCCGGCGACCTCGGTGGTGAAGCGGACGCAGCGCGTGCAGTGGATGCAGCGGTTCATCACCGTCTTGACCAGCGGCCCGATATACTTGTCTTCCACCGCGCGCTTGTTCTCGTGATAGCGCGAGGAATCGACGCCGAAGGCCATCGCCTGGTCCTGCAGGTCGCATTCGCCGCCCTGGTCGCAGATCGGGCAGTCGAGCGGATGGTTGATCAGCAGGAACTCCATCACGCCTTCGCGGGCCTTCTTGACCATCGGCGTGTTGGTGAAGATTTCCGGCGCCTCGCCATTCGGCCCGGGGCGCAAATCGCGCACGCCCATGGCGCAGGAGGCCTGCGGCTTGGGCGGGCCACCCTTCACCTCGATCAGGCACATGCGGCAGTTGCCGGCGATCGACAGCCGCTCATGGAAGCAGAAGCGCGGCACTTCCGCGCCGGCGTCCTCGGCCGCCTGCAGCAGCGTGTAGTGGTCGGGTACAGTGATCTCTTTCCCGTCGACCTTGAGCTTTGCCATCTCGCCTCAAACCTCTGCGGACGTCCCGCAATCCCTCTTTGCGGGCGCGACCAGAGCCGCGCCCGGCATTGAATTTCAACCCTTGGCCGCCAGCGCCGTTGCCTGGCTGGTCCAGTCGTCGCGGCCGACGCGGCCGGCGAGCGACAGATAGTCCTCGACCCAGGCGATCTCTTCCGCCGTCCAGGCCGCGATCTGGCCGTATGACCAGATGCCGAGGCCGTTCAGCACTTTCTCCAGCTTCGGGCCGATGCCCGAGATCGCCTTGAGGTCGGCCGGCTCCACCGGCCTGTCGATGGCCTTGGGCTGCCTGAAATCCTCCGGCATCAGTCCGGCCGCGGCACTGCTGGCCACCGTGTCGGCGCCGCCGGTGTCTTGCGCCTTCTCGACGCTGGTCTGGGCGATGTCGGTCACGTCCCTGGCGAAGGTCTGCGCCTCGGCGATCAGCGTCTTTGCCGCCTTGCGCGCCTTGGACGAGGTCTTCTGGGCTTCCGCGAGCTCCTCGCTCCGCGCCTCGAAATCGTCGACGATCGGCTGGAACAGCCGCTGCGAGGCTTCTGCGGCGCCCGAAAGCGCGCCCAGCCAGACACCGAAGGCATGATTGGCCAGCCCGATGCTTATCGCCGACATGGCGGCGACACCGGCGACAGGGTGCGCCAGGAGATTGACGGCGCTGGCCATCTCCTTAGGCATCATCCTGGTCAGATCCTGGTTCATCTTCTCCAACTGTTCCATGTCGGGCATCAGTGCATAGGGTATCGAATACAGCGCCATCGAGTGCTCCTGGTCGTTTCTTCGTATGCCCCGCCCGTTATTCCTGTCGCCGGGCTTTCGCCCGCAATTCCAACCTTACTCCGCCGCCACCATCACCGGCTCGACCCGGTGCGCGTTGCGCGAAAACTCGTCGATGCGGCGCTCCACCTCGCCGCGGAAATGCCGCATCAGGCCCTGGATCGGCCACGCCGCCGCGTCGCCCAGCGCGCAGATCGTGTGGCCCTCGACCTGTTTGGTGACGTCGAGCAGCATGTCAATCTCGCGCTTCTGCGCCTCGCCGCGCACCAGCCGCTCCATCACCCGCCACATCCAGCCGGTGCCTTCGCGGCACGGCGTGCACTGGCCGCAGCTCTCATGCTTGTAGAAGTAGGAGAGCCTGGCGATCGCCTTCACGATATCGGTCGACTTGTCCATCACGATGACCGCCGCCGTGCCGAGGCCGGATTTCAGGTCGCGCAGCGCGTCGAAATCCATCGGCGTGTCGATGATCTGCTCGGCCGGCACCAGCGGCACCGACGCGCCGCCCGGAATGACCGCCAGCAGATTGTCCCAGCCGCCGCGGATGCCGCCGCAATGCGTGTCGATCAGCTCGCGGAACGGGATCGACATCGCCTCTTCGACGGTGCACGGATTGTTGACGTGGCCGGAGACGCAGAACAGCTTGGTACCGACATTGTTCGGCCGGCCGAAGGACGAGAACCAGGCCGCACCGCGCCGCAGGATGGTCGGCGCGACCGCGATCGACTCGACATTGTTGACGGTGGTCGGGCAGCCATAGAGGCCGACATTGGCCGGGAACGGCGGCTTCAGCCGTGGCTGGCCCTTCTTGCCTTCGAGGCTTTCGAGCAGGGCCGTCTCCTCGCCGCAAATATAGGCGCCGGCGCCATGGTGCATGTAGACGTCGAAGTCGTAGCCGGAGGTGTTGTTCTTGCCGATCAGCTTGGCCTCGTAGGCCTCGTCGATCGCCCGTTGCAGCGCCTCGCGCTCGCGGATGAACTCGCCGCGCACATAGATGTAGGCGGCGATCGCGCCCATGGCGAAGCCGGCGAGCAGCGCGCCCTCGACCAGCGTGTGCGGATCGTTGCGCAGGATGTCGCGGTCCTTGCAGGTGCCGGGCTCGGATTCATCGGCGTTGATGACCAGGTAGCTCGGCCGCCCGTCGCTCTGCTTGGGCATGAACGACCATTTCAAGCCGGTCGGGAAACCGGCGCCGCCGCGGCCGCGCAGGCCCGACGCCTTCATCTCGTTGACGATCCACTCGCGGCCCTTGGCGACCAAGCCAGGCGTGTTATCCCAGGCGCCGCGCGCCATCGCGCCGTTGAGCGACTTGTCGAAGAGGCCGTAGATGTTGGTGAAGATGCGGTCTTTGTCCTGAAGCATGGTTCGTCCCTCAGACCGGCTTCTTGCCGAAGACACGGATGTATTCGGCGACGCCGCCCTTGGCGAGCGCCTTGGCCTGCTTGACCCAGTCGTCGCGCTCGATGCGGCCCTTGAAGTTCAAGTAGCCGTCGACCCATTCGCGCTCGGCCTTCTTCCAGGATGCTACCTGCGCGAAGGTGTAGATGCCGAGCGAATGCAGCGTGCCCTCGATCTTCGGACCAACGCCGGAGATCAGCTTGAGGTCGTCCACCGCGACCGGGCGCTCTATGCCGGCGGGCCGGTTCTTGTCGTCGAGCGAAGGTTTTGCGGCGGCAGGCTGCTTGGCTTCCGGCGACTTGAAGGCGGCAACCGGCTCGCCCTTGTTCTTCGGTCCGTTGCGCTGCTTCGAGACCCCCTCGACTTCCGGCGAGGCCTTGTTGGCGTTGGCGGCGGAATGCCGCGGCGCTGAGACGCTAGCCGCTCTTTCCACGGCCGGCGCGACCTTGACCGGCGACGGCGTCTTCAGCGCCGGGCTGGTCTCGGGCGCGTCGGTCTTCGGCTTGCTGGCCTTGGAGGGCGCGACCGGGGCAGCCGGCGCCGGCACCGGCGCCGCGATGATCGCATCCGGCGCCGCCTTGGCGGCCTTGGCCGCCGCCTTGGCTTCCTTCTCGCGCGTCGACTTCAGGATCGCCTTTTCGCTCTTCAGCGTCGTCAGGCCAGTGGCCGGCTCCGAGCCGGTGCGGCCGTTCTGCGGGCCAGGCGTCACCGAGGCGCCCTTGCCGCCCTCATAGAGGTCGATGATCTCGGCCAGCCGCTCCGGCGTCAAATCCTCGAACGTATCCTTGAAGATCATCACCATCGGCGCGTTGACGCAGGCGCCGAGGCATTCGACCTCCTCCCACGACAGCGTGCCTTTTTCATTGGTGTGGAACTGGTCGTGATGGATCTTCGAGCGGCAGACATCCATCAGCGCTTCCGAGCCGCGCAGCATGCAGGGCGTGGTGCCGCAGACCTGGATGTGCGCGCGCGTGCCGACCGGATTGAGCTGGTACTGCGTGTAGAAGGTCGCGACCTCGAGTCCGCGGATGCGCGGCATGCCGAGCATATCGGAGATCGTCTCGATCGCCGCCTTCGTCACCCAGCCTTCCTGTTCCTGCGCGATCATCAGCAGCGGAATGATGGCCGACTGCTCGCGGCCCTTCGGATATTTCTTGATCCACTGCTTGGCCGCGGCCGTATTCGCCTTGTTGAAGGCGAAGGACGCTGGCTGGACGCTGGCATCTGCGAGACGGCGGACTGACATTTAGCGATCGACCTCACCAAAGACGATATCGAGCGAACCGAGCACGGCGGTGACGTCGGCCAGCATGTGGCCGCGGCACAAGAAATCCATGGCCTGCAGATGCGCGAATCCGGGCGCGCGCAGCTTGCAGCGATAGGGCTTGTTGGTGCCGTCGGAGACCAAGTAGACGCCGAACTCGCCCTTCGGCGCCTCGACGGCCGCGTAGACCTCGCCCGCCGGCACACGATAGCCTTCGGTGTAGAGCTTGAAGTGATGGATCAGCGCTTCCATCGAACGCTTCATCGCCGCGCGCTTCGGCGGCACCACCTTGCCGTCGAGGTTCGACACCGGCCCGGTGCCTTCCTTGCCGAGCAGCAGGTCGACGCACTGGCGCATGATCTTCGCCGACTGGCGCATCTCTTCCATGCGCACGAGGTAGCGGTCGTAGCAGTCGCCGTTCTTGCCGATCGGGATGTCGAAATCCATCTCGGAATAGCATTCATAGGGCTGCGATTTGCGCAGGTCCCAGGCCGCACCCGAGCCGCGCACCATCACGCCGGAGAAGCCCCAGGCCCAGGCATCGGCCAGCGACACGGTGCCGATGTCGACATTGCGCTGCTTGAAGATGCGGTTGGGGGTGAGCAGCGCGTCGAGGTCGTCGATCGACTTCAGGAACGGATCGATCCACTTGCCGATGTCCTCGACCAGCTTCTGCGGCAGGTCCTGGTGCACGCCGCCGGGGCGGAAATAGGCCGCGTGCATGCGCGAGCCCGAGGCGCGCTCGTAGAACACCATCAGCTTTTCGCGCTCGACGAAGCCCCACAGCGGCGGCGTCAGCGCGCCGACGTCCATCGCCTGCGTCGTCACATTGAGGATGTGCGACATGATGCGGCCCATCTCGGAATAGAGCACGCGGATCAACTGGCCGCGCTTCGGCACCTCGATGCCGAGCAGACGCTCGGCGGCCAGCGCGAAGGCATGCTCCTGGTTCATCGGCGCGCAATAGTCGAGCCGGTCGAGATAAGGCACCGCCTGCAGATAGGTCTTGGCCTCGATCAGCTTCTCGGTGCCGCGATGCAGCAGTCCGATATGCGGATCGACACGGTCGACCACCTCGCCGTCCAGCTCCAGCACCAGGCGCAAAACGCCATGCGCCGCAGGGTGCTGCGGTCCGAAGTTGATGTTGAAGTTGCGGACGGAGGTTTCAGCCATTGTGGCGCCTCAATTCGTCTTGGCTTTTTCATCCCCCGGCAGCACGTAGTCGGTGCCTTCCCACGGGGAAAGAAAATCGAAATTGCGGAATTCCTGCTTGAGCTCGACCGGCTCGTAGATCACGCGCTTGGCCTCGTCGTCGTAACGCACCTCGACAAAGCCGGTCAGCGGGAAATCCTTGCGCAGCGGATGACCCTCGAAGCCGTAGTCGGTGAGGATGCGCCGCAGGTCCGGATGGCCTGAGAACAGCACGCCATAGAGGTCGTAGGTCTCGCGCTCGAACCAGTCGGCGCCGGGATAAACGGCGGTGAGCGAGGGAACCAGTGTCTCCTCGTCGGCCTGGACCTTCAGCCGGATGCGGACATTCTGCTTCGGTGACAACAGGTGATAGACGACGTCGAAGCGCCGGGCGCGCGACGGATAGTCGGCACCGCTGACGTCGATGAACGAGACGAACTGGCAACGCGCATCGTCGCGCAGGAAGGTTGCCACCTCGATCAGGCTGCCCGGCTCGACGGAAACCGTCAGCTC
This sequence comes from Mesorhizobium sp. M4B.F.Ca.ET.089.01.1.1, assembly GCF_004022605.1. Classification (NCBI taxonomy): domain Bacteria; kingdom Pseudomonadati; phylum Pseudomonadota; class Alphaproteobacteria; order Hyphomicrobiales; family Phyllobacteriaceae; genus Mesorhizobium; species Mesorhizobium sp. M4B.F.Ca.ET.089.01.1.1. Next base: position 4,885 of record NZ_RZOS01000163.1, on the reverse strand, counting down.
GCCATAGGCCAGCACGGCTTCGCCGATACGGCTGGTGAGCTTCTCGCCGAGATAGGTGGAGAGTTCGTTCAACTTCTGGCTCATCGGCTCACCGCTCGATCGTGCCGGTGCGGCGGATCTTCTTCTGCAACAGAAGAATGCCGTAAAGCAGCGCTTCCGCGCTCGGCGGGCAGCCGGGCACATAGATGTCGACGGGCACGACGCGGTCGCAGCCGCGCACCACCGAATAGGAATAGTGGTAGTAGCCGCCGCCATTGGCGCACGAGCCCATGGAGATGACGTAGCGCGGCTCCGGCATCTGGTCGTAGACCTTGCGCAGCGCCGGCGCCATCTTGTTGGTCAGCGTGCCGGCGACGATCATGATGTCGGACTGGCGCGGCGACGCGCGCGGCGCGACGCCGAACCGCTCAGAGTCGTAGCGCGGCATCGAGGTGTGGATCATCTCGACCGCGCAGCAGGCGAGGCCAAAGGTCATGAACATCAGCGAGCCGCTGCGCGCCCAGGTGATCAGCGCCTCGGTCGAGGTGACGAGAAAACCCTTGTCGGCCAGCTCGTTGTTGATCTCGAGGAAGAACGGGTCATCCTGCCCCACCGGCCGGCCGGTGTTGGGGTCGATGATGCCTTTGGGCTTTGGCGCGACGAGGGTGCCTGAACTGTCGTTCAATCCCATTCCAGCGCTCCTTTTTTCCATTCATAGGCGAAGCCGATGGTCAGCACCGCCAGAAACACCATCATCGACCAGAAACCGAGCATGCCGATCTTCGAGAAGGACACCGCCCACGGGAACAGGAAGGCCACTTCCAGATCGAAGATGATGAACAGGATCGACACCAGGTAGAAGCGGATGTCGAACTTCATGCGGGCGTCGTCGAACGAGTTGAAACCGCATTCATAGGCGGAAAGTTTTTCCGGGTCGGGGTTGCGGTAGGCCACCAGGAACGGCGCCGCAAGCAGCGCCAGGCCGACGACAAGCGCCACGCCGATAAACAGGACGATGGGCAGATACGAACTCAAAAGTGCGTTCATGCTGCGGCTTTCCGTTGGCGGTCAATCCACGTTGATTACAGCAACCGATCCTATTGCGGAAGCGTGACAGATTCACCGCTGAACCGTTTTAAGGGCCTATGCTGCAACGCGGCGAGGGTTAGCGCAGCGCTTTCGGTGAAGCAAGTCAAACCTTGTTCAAAACGCGGCGCTGGACGCCAGATCGGAAGAAACTGGTCCGATCCGCTCCTGTTTGATTTCCTTCGCTTTTTACTCCACTTTTCTCTCCTGACATATCTCCCGCCATTTGCCTGCTAGCATGGCCGGAATCAGGGACGGCCAACGGATCAGGGCAGGCTTCTGGATGAAGGAAAAGATATCTCTCGCGATGGCCAGGCGCATCGCGCTCGGCGCGCAAGGTTTCACCGACCCGCAGCCGGGCGGCACGCCGGACCGCCGCCACCTCGCCCGCGTGCTGTCCCGCACCGGCCTGCTGCAGATCGATTCAGTCAGCGCCGTGGTGCGCGCGCACTATATGCCGCTCTATTCGCGCCTCGGCCCCTACCCGCTTTCCCTGCTCGACAACGCCGCGCTGACGCGCAAGCGCACCGTCTTTGAATATTGGGCGCATGAGGCATCCTTCCTGCCGGTCGAGACCTGGCCGCTGCTGCGCTGGCGCATGCAGCGCGCCGAACAGGGCGAGGAAATGTATCTCGGTCTGGCGAAATGGGGCCGTGAGCAGCGCCAGATGATTGACGAGATCTACAACGAGGTCGCCGAACGCGGGCCGATCGCCGCCTCCGACATAGAAGGCCACAAGGGCAATGGCGGCTGGTGGGGCTGGAGCGCGGCCAAGCACGCCTTCGAGTGGCTGTTCTGGGCCGGCCGCATCTCCATCGCCTACCGGCGCTGCTTCGAGCGCTACTACGATTTGCCGGAGCGCGTGCTGCCGCAGGCCGTGCTCGACCTGCCGGTTCCCTCCGTCGAGGACGCGCATCGCGAATTGCTGCGCATTTCCGCCCGCGCGCATGGCGTCGCCACCTACAGCGACCTGCGCGACTATTTTCGCCTCGCCCCCGGCGACACGAAGGACCGCATCGAGGAACTGGTCGAGGCGGGCGATCTGCTGCCGATGCGGGTCGAAGGCTGGGACAAGCCGGCCTATCTCCACAAGGACGCCCGCATCCCGCGCAAGATCGAGGCGCGCGCCCTGCTCGCGCCGTTCGATCCCGTCGTCTTCGAACGCACCCGCACCGAAAAGCTCTTCGACTTCCGCTACCGCATCGAGATCTACACGCCGGCCGAAAAGCGCCAATACGGCTACTACGTGCTGCCCTTCCTGCTCGGCGACCGGATCGTCGCCCGCGTCGATCTCCGCGCCGACCGCCCGGCGAGCGTGCTGCGCGTCCACGCCGCTTATGCTGAGGCTGATACGCCGCCGGAAACTGCGGCAGAACTCTTCGAGGAGCTCAAGCGAATGCAGGGCTGGCTTGGCCTCGAGAGCATCGAAGTGACGCCGGCCGGCGACCTCGGCCCGGCGCTGGCAGGCCTTAGCGCGTCGTAGACGTGCGTTGACAGGCCCACACCCGTAAGCCTAAATCCGCCGCAGACGGTCTTCTCCCGGCAAAGGGAGGAGCCAAGAGGGAATGCGGTGCGGGATCGAGAATCCCAATTCCGCGGCTGTCCCCGCAACTGTAAGCGAAGAGCCTCGGCCGAAAACCACTGGGATGGTCCCGGGAAGGCGGCAACCAAGGCGATGACCCGCGAGCCAGGAGACCTGCCGTCTGAGACAGATGAATCCGATCGCCTGGCGGGTTTTCCGGGCAAGGAGCCTGATTTGGAGCGCGACAGCAGTTTTCCGGCTGATAGAGCGGACATACCGTCCGACGACGGTGAAGCCTTGGCCGGCGTGACCGTCATCGTCTGCTCGTCCTGCCGCGACGAAACCGGTTCCGATGCCCATCCGCGCGCGGGCGCGCTGCTCGCCGAGGACACGCGCCGGGCTGCTTCCGGCCAGGACATACGCATCCGCACTGTCGAATGCCTCGGCAATTGCAAGCGTCGCCTAAGCGCAGCGCTTCTGCGTGACGGCTGCTGGAGCTACGTCTTCGGCGACCTGACAGCGACCAGCGGCGCCGACCTCGTTGCTGGCGCAAAGCTCTTCGCCACCTCGACCGACGGCCTCATCCCGTGGCGCGGCCGGCCCGATTCCCTGAAGCGCGGCCTTGTTGCCCGCATCCCTCCCTCGACCTGCTGAAGGACCGACCATGACCGCATCCGTCTCCCGTGTTCCCTGCACCGTCGTTACCGGCTTCCTGGGCGCCGGAAAGACGACGCTGATCCGCAACCTGCTCGAAAATTCCAAGGGCAAGCGGCTGGCGATCATCGTCAACGAGTTCGGCGATGTCGGCATCGACGGCGAAATCCTCAAGGGCTGCGGCGTCGACACCTGCCCGGAGGAAAACATCGTCGAGCTGGCCAATGGCTGCATCTGCTGCACCGTCGCCGACGATTTCGTGCCGGCGCTCGACCAGATCCTGTCGCGGACGCCGAAGGTCGATCACATCCTGATCGAAACCTCAGGCCTCGCGCTGCCGAAGCCGCTGGTCCAGGCCTTTCAGTGGCCGACGGTGAAGAGCCGCGTCACCGTCGATGGCGTCATTGCTGTGGTCGACGGCCCGGCCGTGGCAGACGGCCGCGTCGCTTCCGACATGGATGCCCTGCAGGCGCAGCGCGCCGCCGACGTGACCCTCGACCATGACGATCCGGTCGAAGAAGTGTTCGAGGACCAGATCGCCTGCGCCGACCTGATCATCCTGTCGAAGAGCGATCTGATGGACGCCGCCGGCTCGGCGCGCGCCAACGCCGTCATCGGCGAGCATGTGGCCCGCGCCGTCAAGGTCGTGCCGACCGCCCAGGGCAAGGTCGACCCGTCCGTGCTGCTCGGCCTTGGCCTCGCCGTCGAGGACGACATCGAGAACCGCAAGACCCATCACGATGGCGAACTCGACCACGAGCACGATGATTTTGACTCCTTCGTCATCGACATCCCGGCGATCGCCAATCCGGATGAACTGGCACAACGCGTCGCTACCGCGGCCGAACAGGAGAATGTGCTGCGCGTGAAGGGATTCGTCGAGGTCGGCGGCAAGCCGATGCGGCTTTTGCTGCAGGCCGTCGGGCCGCGCGTCAACCACTACTACGACCGCGCCTGGACGGCCGAGGACGATCGCCGCTCGCGCCTCGTCGTCATCGGCCTGAAGGGGCTGAACCGCCCGGCGATCGAGCGTATCCTCGCCGGCTGAGGCAAACCTGAACCAAGATGCACATCCTCACCACCACATCCGCCTCGCTCGACGATCTCGCCGAGCCTGTCGATCTCAGGCAGATGCCTGCGGATGTCGTGGCGCTGTCCTTCACCGACAGCGATCTTTCCGGACTGGCTGCGGCGTGGAAGGCCGACGCGGAACGATTGCCTTCAATGCGGCTGGCGGCACTTCGCGATCTCCGCCATCCGATGTCGGTCGACCTCTGGATCGACGGCGTCGCCCGCCACGCCAAGGTCATCCTGGTCCGCATCCTCGGCGGCTATGACTGGTGGCGCTACGGTTGCGACCAGCTCGCCGCGGTCGCGCGCGAACGCGGCATCAAGCTGGCGCTGCTGCCCGGCGAAAGCCACGACGAGGATCTGCGGCTGATCGAGGCCTCGACCCTGCCGCGCGCCGAGCTGGACGGATTGCTCGGCTATTTCCGCGAAGGCGGGCCTGCGAATATGACAGCGCTGGTGAAGAGGCTGGCGCGGCTGGCTGGGTCGGATGAGGCGGTTGCCGAGCCGGTTAGAGTGCCGAAGGCAGGGTATTATCAGCCGGGCCACGGCGTCGTCCCCCTCCCCCTTGAGGGG
>NZ_RZOS01000162.1:0-11755 GCF_004022605.1 Mesorhizobium sp. M4B.F.Ca.ET.089.01.1.1 | reverse complement strand
TCCTTTTCCCGGGCAAGGGCATATTGATGCGCCGGGATGCCAATGCCGGCGCCGAGGCGATGGCGCGCTGCCTTGCTGATGTCGCCATCCGCGTCGACCCGGCGGCGCGCGTCAACTATCTCAGCATCGAGGAGAATGCCGAGCTCCTGAACTGGGACGCCGAGAAATACCGCCAGGAGCTCAACCGGCGCGCCGGCAGCGTGCTGCAATGATTGCGCTTCATGCCGGCAGTTCGGGTGCATGCGCCATCGGTCGTCACGCCGTCGGGCAGGCCTGAACAGGAGACTGGAATTTGGCCTTCACGCTCTCCCTCAACACCAATCCGCTGGTCAACCGCTTTGCCGATCCGGACGACCTGATCGACGCCATCGCCTATGACATCGGCATAAGGGACGTCCAGCTCACACATGAATTCGTCAATCCCGGCTGGCCGGCGGCGACGATCGCCAAGTTCGTCCGGCTGTTCCAGGCAGCACTTTCCCGCACCGGCGTGCGCATCACGTCCGGCATGACCGGCCCCTATGGTCGGCTCAACCATTTCGGCCATCCCGATGCCGACGTGCGCCGCTACTATGTCGACTGGTTCAAGACCTTCGCCGCCATCTCGGCCGAGCTCGGGGCCAGCGGCATCGGCACGCAATTCGCGATCTTCACCCACAGGGACTACGACGATCCCGAACGCCGCGCCCGGCTGCTCGACATCGCGATGGAATGCTGGCGCGAGGTCGCCGATCATGCCAAGGCGGCTGGCCTCACCTACCTGTTCTGGGAGCCGATGTCGGTCGGCCGTGAATTCGGCCATACCATCGACAGCTGCCGCGCGCTGCACCGGGAGATCGAGGCAGCGGGCTTGGCCATCCCGCTGCAGATGATGGTCGACATCGACCATGGCGACGTCACCTCCAGCAACCCCGCCGACATCGACCCTTACGCCTGGGCCGAGGCCTTCCCGAAAGAGTCGCCGATCATCCACATCAAGCAGTCGTCGATGAACAAGGGTGGCCACTGGCCCTTCACCGCCGCCTACAACAGGGATGGCCGCATTACTCCGGAGAAATTCCTGGAGGCGGTGCGGCGCGGCGGCGGCACCGACAACGAGATCTGCCTGGAACTGTCATTCCGCGAGCGCGAGCCGGTCGATCACCAGGTCGTCGCCATGATCCGTGAATCGGTCGACTACTGGGCGCCGTTCATCGACGCAGGCAGGGCTCATCTGCGGGCAAAATAAAGGGCGGGGCCGCTGCGGCTCCCGCCCTTTGAACTTTCGGTCAGACAGACCTCAGCCGAACTTCGGATCGAGGCTGCCCGCCTTGTAGCGCTTGGCCATGTCCGACAGCGGGATCGGCTTGATCTTCGGCGCATTGCCGGCGGTGCCGAACTGCTCGAAGCGCTCCTTGCAGAGCTTCTTCATCGCCGCCATGGCCGGCGTCAGGTATTTGCGCGGGTCGAACTCGCTCGGGTTCTCGGTCAGCACCTTGCGGATGGCGCCGGTCAGCGCCATGCGGTTGTCGGTGTCGATGTTGATCTTGCGCACGCCGTGCTTGATGCCGCGCTGGATCTCCTCGACCGGAACGCCCCAGGTTGGCTTCATCTGGCCGCCGTACTTGTTGATGATCTCCTGCAGATCCTCCGGCACCGACGACGAGCCGTGCATGACCAGGTGCATGTTCGGCAGGCGGCGGTGGATCTCCTCGATCACGTTCATCGCCAGCACCGCGCCGTCCGGCTTGCGCGAGAATTTGTAGGCGCCGTGGCTGGTGCCCATGGCAACCGCCAGCGCGTCGACATGCGTGTCCTTGACGAACTCCACCGCCTGTTCCGGATCGGTCAGAAGCTGGTCGTGGCTGATCGCGCCTTCGACGCCATGGCCGTCTTCCTGCTCGCCGCCGCCGCTCTCAAGCGAGCCGAGCACGCCGATCTCGCCTTCGACCGAGACGCCGCCCCAATGCGCCATGTCGACGACGCGGCGCGTGATGCCTGAATTGTAGGCGTAGTCGGCCGGCGACTTGCCGTCTTCCTTGAGCGAGCCGTCCATCATCACCGAGGTGAAGCCGTACTGGATCGCGGTGACGCAGGTGGCTTCGTTGTTGCCGTGGTCGAGATGCATGCAGACCGGGATGTCGGGGTGGATTTCGACCAGCGCGTCGATCAGCTTGGCAAGCACCACGTCATTGGCATAGGCGCGCGCGCCGCGGCTGGCCTGCAGGATGACCGGCGACTTGGTCTCCTCGGCCGCCTCCATGATGGCGAGGCCCTGTTCCATGTTGTTCATGTTGAAGGCCGGCACGCCATAGCCGTGTTCGGCGGCATGGTCGAGCAATTGTCTCAGTGTGATGCGAGCCACCCAATAGTCTCCCGTAACTGGTTTCGAATTCGGTTGCTGGCTGTTCGACCGTCGTCCAGCCCGCCGATGCTTCTGGCCGGAATCCCGGCGGACCGCAACCGTCCGGCACGTCGCAGGGAGCAATTCTTGTTACAGGTCGGCAATCTCCGGCAAAGGAAAATCCCACGCCATTGTCACATTATCACAGATATTATGATATGAATGCGATATCCGTTGTTATATATGGAAGAGCGACCAAAGCGCCCGGACGCTCGGAGGAACCGCGGAATGAAGAGCGACAGCCGCCGGCAAGGCGTCATGGATTTCCTAATGGAGGCCGGCACGGCGTCCGTCGACGATCTCGCCGCGCGCTTCGGCGTCTCGAAGATGACCGTTCATCGCGACCTCGACGAGCTGGAGGAGAGCGGCTTCCTGCGCAAGGTGCGAGGCGGCGCCTCGATCCAGCCGAGCGGCCTGTTCGAGAGCGATTTCCGCTACCGGCAAAAGCAGGCGGTCGGTGAGAAGCAGCGCCTTGCCGCCGCCGCCGTCGCCATGATCGAGCCGGGGCAGACGGTGATCATCGACGACGGCTCGACGGCGGGCGGCATTGCCGGGCACCTCGCCGATCTTCGCCCACTAACCGTGATCTCCAACAATCTGGCCGTCATCCAGGATCTCGCCGGTGTTGGCGGCATCACGCTGATCGCGCTCGGCGGCCAGTACAGCAAGAAGTTCCACGGCTTCTTCGGCCTGCTCGCCGAGGAGACGCTGAAATCGCTGCGCGCCGACGTCGCCTTCCTCTCGTCCTCAGCCATCCACGGCGCCTCGGCCTTTCACCAGGACGAGGAGGTGGTGCAGACCAAGCGCCTCATGATGGCGGCCGCGGGGCGGAAATATCTGCTGGTCGATCACGGCAAGTTCGGCCGCACGGCGCTGCATTTTCTCACCGACCTCAAGGCGTTCGACGCGGTCTTCACCGGCAGCGAACTCGGCCAGCCTGTGCGGGACGAGTTGGAAGCCACAGGGGTTTCGCTGACGGTTGTCGATGGCAAGGAATAGGGGAGCGGTACGCGCGTGGTCTACTGGGTCGGTACAAGCTGGAAGATGAACAAGACGCTCGCTGAGGCGCTCGCATTCGCCAGGGCGCTGGCCGGCTTCGCGCCGGGGTTCGACCAGCGCATCCAGCCCTTCGTCATTCCGCCCTTCACGGCGGTGCGCGAGGTCAAGCAGGCGCTGGCCCCGACGCGCATCAAGGTTGGCGCCCAGAACATGCACTGGGCCGATGCCGGCGCCTGGACCGGTGAGATCTCGCCGCTGATGCTTGGGGATTGCGGCCTCGACCTGGTCGAGCTCGGCCACAGCGAACGGCGCGAGCATTTCGGCGAGACCGACCACACGGTCGGCCTGAAGACGGCGGCGGCGGCCAAGCACGGCCTGATCCCGCTGATCTGCGTCGGCGAAACGCTGGCCGAGCGCGAGAGCGGCAAGGCCGATGCGGTGCTGACCGCGCAGGTCGAGGGCGCGCTGCAATTCCTCGAAGGCGAGGCGAGGGGCGCAAAGATCCTGTTCGCCTATGAGCCGGTCTGGGCGATCGGCGACAAGGGCATTCCGGCCAGCTCCGACTATGCCGACAGGCAGCAGGCGCTGATCAAGACGGTTGCCGGCGGCCTGCTGCCTGCCGTGCCGCCGGTGCTCTATGGCGGCAGCGTCAACCCCGGCAATGCCGCCGAACTGATCGGCCAGCCAAACATCGACGGCCTCTTCATCGGCCGCTCCGCCTGGCAGGCGGAGGGCTACATCGACATCCTCCAGCGCGCCTCAGCCGCGATCTGACATCATCCGACCAGGAAAGGACACGACCATGAGAATAGCCATCGGAGCCGACAGCGCCGGCAAGCCGCTGCTCGACGTCATCGCCGCCCACCTCGCCACCAAGCCCGGCCTGACCGTCAGCGACCTCAGCCAGGCCGGCTTCTATGCCGACCTGTCGCAGAAACTCGCCCAGACCATCGTCGACGGCGAGAACGATCGCGGCATCCTGTTCTGCGGCACCGGCATCGGCGTCTCGATCTCGGCCAACAAGGTGCCGGGCATCCGCGCCGCACTCACCCACGACACCTATTCGGCCGAGCGCGCGGCGAAATCCAACAATGCCCAGATTATCACCATGGGCGCCCGCGTCATCGGTCCGGAGCTCGCCAAGGCGATCGTCGATACCTGGCTCGCCTCGGAATTCGACGAGAAGGGGCCGTCGGCCGGCAATGTTCAGGCGATCAACCGTTTGGATGCAGCAAAGGCCTAATTGAGACTGCTTCGCATCGCGCCGATGACGGTGACGGCCGAGGCAGCACCCGGGTCGATATGGCCGAGCGAACGCTCGCCAAGCCGCGAGGATCGGCCCTTGGCCGCGATCATGTCCTTGGTCGCTTCGGCGCCGCGTTCGGCGGCGGTCAGCGCGGCCTGCAGGCTCTCGGCCAGGCTTTTGCCCGCGGCATGCGCGGCGGCGGCCGCCTCGGCCGCCGGCTGCCAGGCGTCGATCATCGTCTTTTCGCCGATTTCGGCCTTGCCGCGATCCTTGATGCCCTGCGCCATCGCCTGGACCATGGCGATCACATCGTCTGCCGCCAGCGTCGCCTTGCCTTTGACGGCGGCGGCGGCGCGCATCAAGGCGGTCGCGTAAAGAGGTCCCGATGAGGCGCCGACGGCGTTGAGGAAGGATTTCGCCGCAGTGTTGAGCAGCGCCGTCGGCTCGATCGCCGCTAGGTCGAGCGCGGCGAGCGCATCGCGCGCGGCATTGAAGCCGAGGGCCATGGCGATGCCGTGGTCGGCGTCGCCGATGACGCCGTCGAGCTGGCAAAGCCGGTCCTTGTCGGCCTCGATCGCCGTGGCGATGGCATCGAACATTCTTTTCAGCTCTGCCGTTCCGATGGCGGTCATGGACAGTCCCCTCAGCCGGCGCGGAACATGGCGCAGTCGCAAGGATGGTCGAGCAGGGTCTGCAACTCGCCGTCGAGATGCTCCAGTGTCAGCGAGGCGCCAGCCATTTCGAGCGAGGTGCAGTAATTGCCGACCCAGGTCGCATGCACCGAGACGCCGATGTCGTCGAGCCGCTGCTTGACGCGCCGGTTCATGATGTAGAGCTCCATCAACGGCGTCGAGCCGAGCGAGTTGACCAGCACCGCGACCTTGTCGCCGCGCGACGGCGCCATCTCGGCAATGATCCTGTCCAGCATCTCGTCGGTGATCTCGTCAGCGGTCCTGAGCTTGCCGCGCGCGATGCCGGGCTCGCCATGGATGCCCATGCCGATCTCCATCTCGTCGGCGCCGATCTCGAAGTTCGGCCGCCGCGTCTGCGGCAGCGAGCAGGGCGACAGCGCCACGCCCATGGTGAAGGTGTGGTCGTTGGCGTTCCTGGCGATGCGCTCGACCTCGTCGAAGGAGAGCATGCGCTCGCAGGCCGCGCCCGCCGCCTTGAAGATGAAGAAATTGCCGGCGACGCCGCGCCGCTTCTGCCGCTGGTCGCGCGGCGCCGAGGCGACGTCGTCGGTGGTCAGCACCGTGCGCACCTCGATGTCGTCCATCGCCGCCATCTCGGCCGCCATGTCGAAATTCATCACGTCGCCGGCATAGTTGCCGTACATGAACAGGACGCCCGCGCCGCCGCTCACCGCCTTGGCGCATTCGAGGATCGGGTCCGGCGGCGGCGAGGCAAAGACATTGCCGATCGCCGCGGCATCCGCCAGCCCCTTGCCGACGAAGCCGAGAAAGGTCGGCTCGTGGCCCGAGCCGCCGCCGATGACCAGCCCGACCTTGCCTGGCCGTGGCCCGTCGCGTGCGATGATCGAGCGCGGGCTGCCGTCCACGCTCCTGAGGTGGCGAGGATGCGCGGCCAGTATTCCTTCCAGCATCTCGTCGACGGAACGGTTGCCGTCGTTGATGATCTTCTTGGTCTGCACCGGCATCCTCCCGATCTCGGTTTTTTCGCGATATTAGAGGCTGTTACCGGGATTGCCACCCCGGCAACCGCGCCTCACGCCGCGATCTTTTCCCGCGCCGCACTTATCTCGACGCAGGCCTTGGCCGCTTCCTTGCCCTTGACCTGGAAGTGCTCGAAGAAGAAGCGGTGGTGCTCGGCGCTGTCGTGATAGTTGTGCGGCGTCAGCACCGCCGAAAGCACCGGCACGCCGGTCGCAAGCTGCACGGTCATCATCCCGTCGAGGACGGCGCCGGCGACGAAATCGTGCCGGTAGATGCCGCCATCGACGACGAAGGCGGTGCCCAGGATCGCGGCATAGCGGCCGGTCTCGGCGAGGGTCTTGGCATGCAATGGGATCTCGTAGGCGCCGGGCACGTCGAAGACGTCGACGGTGAAGCGGCCGCCGCCGAGAACGGCAAGCTCCGCCTCGAACGCCGTCACGCACTGGTCGACGATGTCGGAGTGCCAGCGCGCCCGTATGACGGCAACGCGGCGGATTTCATAGTCTTTTGGGGAATGCTGATTCATGGGTCCATCCTTCCGTTTCGAACCAGAATCAGGACGCACGATACGAAAACCCGGTCCGCGCGAGCGGCCCGTCCTTCCGTTCGTTCTCTTTCATCCGGACTGTGACCGTCGGCTCCGGAATCACACCGGATCTGCTGACCTTCCCTTCCGGGAAGCGCTCGCGGGCTTGAGCCGAGGCTCTTACCGCCGGTGGGGACTTTCACCCCGCCCTGAGAACTTTAACGGTGAAGCTATGGAGGGGGAGGGCGGCGCTGTCAATTAGCGCCGTCGCCGCAGCTGCCAATCTCCCTCCTTGTGGCTAACCACGCTCCGGGAACATCGCCTTCAGCCCTTCGCGCGAGGCCTTGGCGACGCCGCGCTCGGTGATCAGGCCGGTGACAAGCCGCGCCGGGGTCACGTCGAAGGCCGGGTTTGCCGCCGGCGTCGCTTCCGGCGAGACGCGCACCTGGGCGATCTCGCCCTTGGCGTTCTTGCCCCAGACCAGCGACACCTCGTCACCGGAGCGCTCCTCGATCGGGATTTCGGCGAGCCCGTCGCCCACCGTCCAGTCTATGGTCGGCGAGGGCAGCGCGACATAGAACGGCACGTCGTTGTCGGAGGCGGCCAGCGCCTTGAGATAGGTGCCGATCTTGTTGCAGACGTCGCCGTCGGCCGTCGTGCGGTCGGTGCCGACGATGACCATGTCGATCTGGCCACGCTGCATCAGGTGGCCGCCGGCATTGTCGACGATCAGCGTGTGCGGCACCCCGTGCCCGGCCATTTCCCAGGCGGTCAGCTGGGCGCCCTGGTTGCGCGGCCTGGTCTCGTCGACATAGACGTGGACCGGAATGCCGGCCTCGGTCGCCAGATAGATCGGCGCTGTGGCGGTGCCGTAGTCGACGGTCGCCAGCCAGCCGGCATTGCAGTGGGTCAGGATGTTGACTGTCTCGCCCGGAGCTTTTCGCGCCGCGATTTGCTTGATGATGGCAAGCCCGTTCTCGCCGATGGCGCGGTTCAGCCCGACATCCTCATCGGCGATCTCCGCTGCGCGCTTGTAAGCGGCCTCGGCGCGCTCGTCCGGCGGCAGCGGCTTGAGAAAGCGCCGCATCTCGTCCAGCGCCCAGCGCAAATTGATCGCCGTCGGCCGCGTCGCGTGCAATGTCTCCCAGACGGCGTCGAGCGCCGCATCCGACGGGTCGTCCTCCATCTGGATGGCGACGCCATAGGCGGCAGTGACGCCGATCAGCGGCGCGCCGCGCACCCACATGTCGCGGATCGCGGTGGCGATGCCGGGAACGGTGCCGATCTTCTCGATGCGGAACTCATGCGGCAGCCAGCGCTGGTCGATGATCTCGACCGAGCGGCCGTCGCCGCTCAGCCAGATGGTGCGGTAGTGGCGCTCGCCGACGTTCAAAGGCTGCTCTCCTGTTCGATCCGCGCGGCCAGATTGTTGACCTCGTCGATGCCATGGATCTGGCGCCGGTTGACGGCGATGTGGCGGCCGAACTTCAGCGCCTTGGCCTCGCATGTGGCGCGCAGATCCTCATCGGCAATGGCCTCGAAGTCGGCATTGTGGGCGAGGCCGAGGATGCGCCGGTGCACCTCGATGCCGGCAAAGCCGAGCAGGTCGGTCCAGATCGAATGCAGCATATGGTCGAGCGCCTGCTCGGCGCCGAGCCGATCGCCCTGATCCTCGAACAGGCTTCTGTGGTAGAGCATGCCGGTGCGCTCGGTTCGCCACAGATGCGAGAACTCGGCGCGGAACACAGCCCAGGTCTCGGCGGTGACCCCAAGCAGATAGGCGCGCATGGCGTCGCGTTTTTCCGTCTGCTCATGGCCGCGCTGCGAGAAGAACGACATCCAGAAATTGGCGAGCAGCATGCCGACATCGAAGGCGATCGGTCCGTAGAAGGCGAACTCCGGGTCGATCATCCGGGTTTCTGTGTCGGTGACCATGATCGAGCCGGAATGCAGGTCGCCATGCAAGAGCGTCTCGGCATTGGCGGCAAAAAGATGCTTCAGTCGCTGCGCCTCGACCTTGAGATCGCGGTCGGCGCGCAGCTCGGCGACCAGGCCGTCGAGCTGCGGCGACGTATGCCGGTTCAGCTTGGCGTCGAAATAGGGATCGGTGAACACCAGGTCCTCGGTGATGCCGCAGAGCTCGACATTGTCGGCGAACAGCGCCAGATCGGCTTTGCGGTCCTTGGTCGGCATATGCAGGTCGGAGCCGCGGAACAGGGTGCGGGCCATGAACAGGCCGATGTCGCGGGCGATGTTCGGCAGTTGCCGGCCTTCGATCAGCGCACGCCGCAGGATGATGTGCGGCGGCGCCAGGTATTCCATGACGATCAGCGCCTGCGCCTCGTCGAAATGGTGGATTGCCGGCACCGAGCCGGGCGCTCGGCGCTCCTGCCTGGTCAGCGCGTGATACTCGAAGAAGGAGCGCTTCAGCGGCAGCGGCCAGCTGTCGCCGACCAGCCGCACGTAGGGCAGGGCCTGCTTGACGACGACCGCGCCTTCGTCGCCCTCGACGATGAACACCAGGTTGAGATTGCCGTCGCCGACCTCACGCACCTTCCAGCGCCGGGCATCCTTGCCGATCTGCGCGGTGACGGCCTCGTTGGCGCCGAGGCGCGCCGGCAGCGTTTCGACCGATAGTGCTTCGAACGGCGGTTTCTGCGTCATCATCATCCTCTCGCTTATGCGCTCCGAACATAACGGAGGCATGGCGGCGGGGCCAAGCTAGGAAGCAAGCTGGCAATTGTCAATCGTGTTGACAAATGCCGATATAGCCCATAGCGTCGGGGTCAGGGAGGAATGAATGGGCACTGGTGCCGTGTTCCGCGTGGACGGACTGAGGAAGTCCTTTGGCCATATCGAGGTGCTTGGCGGCATCTCGCTCGACTTGCATGCGGGCGAAGTCACCGTGCTGATGGGCGCCAACGGCGCCGGCAAATCCACTCTGGTCAAGATCGTCAGCGGCGTTTACGAGCGCGGCGGCGGCATGATGCATCTCGCCGGCGAGGACTTCGCGCCGAACACGCCGGCCGAGGCGATCCGCGCCGGCGTCGTCACCGTGCATCAGAACATCAATGACGGTGTCGTCGCCGACCTCGACGTCGCCACCAACCTGACACTCGACAGGTTGACCGGCAGCGGCGCGCCGACTTTCTTCAATCCGGGCCGGGTGCGCCGCGAGGCCAGGGCCGTCGCAGATCGCATGGGGCTCGCCATAGACCTCAAGGCCCGGGTCAGCGACCTGTCGCTGGCAGACCGGCAGATGGTTGCGATCGCGCGGGCCATGGCGCACCGGCCGAAGGTGCTGATCCTCGACGAGCCGACCTCGTCGCTGTCCAGCGCCGAAGCCGACCGGCTGTTCGCGCTGATCGACCGGCTGCGCGAGCAGAGCGTGGCGATCCTCTACATCTCGCACCGCATGTCCGACATCCGCCGCCTTGCCGACCGCATCGTCTCGATGCGCGA
Organism: Mesorhizobium sp. M4B.F.Ca.ET.089.01.1.1; assembly: GCF_004022605.1. Classification (NCBI taxonomy): domain Bacteria; kingdom Pseudomonadati; phylum Pseudomonadota; class Alphaproteobacteria; order Hyphomicrobiales; family Phyllobacteriaceae; genus Mesorhizobium; species Mesorhizobium sp. M4B.F.Ca.ET.089.01.1.1. The sequence continues at coordinate 1,466 of NZ_RZOS01000162.1, read as the reverse complement.
CGGCGTGGTGAGCGGCGTGTTCGACAACAAGCCGCTCGACTATGAGGGCGCCGTCAACGCCATGCTCGGCCGCAAGATCCATCTCGACCGGGTGGTCGCGAGAAGCTCGGCGCGTGCCGTCTTCACCGCGGAAGGCCTGCGGATCGCGCAAGGGTCGAAGCCGATCTCGATGACGCTCGGCGCCGGCGAGGTGGTGGCGATCACCGGCTTGGTCGGCGTTGGCAAGACGGCGCTGGCCGAAACGCTGTTCGGCGTGCGCAGGCCGCTCGCCGGCGGCATGACCATGGACGGCAAGCCCTATGCGCCGGCATCGGCCGGCGAGGCGATAGCCGCCGGCGTCTTCCTCGTCGCCAAGGACCGCGCCACCAGCGGCATCGTCGGCGGCTTCAACATCGAGCGCAATATCAGCCTGCCCTTCCTCAAGCGCATGTCAGGCTTCGGCATCATGAAGCGCCGCGCCGAACGCGGCATCGCACGCCGGCAGATCGACGAGCTCGCCATCGTCTGCCGTTCGGAGAGGGACGAGCTTTCCGCACTTTCAGGCGGCAACCAGCAGAAGGTGATGGTCGGCCGCTGGATGTCGCAGGATGCAAGACTGTTCATCCTCGACGAGCCGTTCCAGGGCGTCGACATCTCGGCCCGGCGCGACATCGCCGCCAAGCTGCGAGCCAGCGCCGACGGCCGCGCCACGCTGCTCTTCGTCACCGAGCTCGACGAGGCGCTGGAGACGGCGGACCGCATCCTGGTGATGTCGGAGCAGACGATCGTCGGCGAACACAGGAACGAAGACATCGATCTCGAGCGGCTGCTTGCCGAAGTGGCGGGCGGCCCGCTGCACAGCGCGGCGTGAGAGCATGGACAGGAATGGAGCAGGCATGCGTTGGACTGACACGGCAACGGCGCCGGAGAGCGCTGCATGACGGTGCGTGACTACGCCATCCGCTACGGCTTCATCGTCCTTCTGTTCGGCCTGATCGCCTATTTCGCGGTCGCCGCCGACGGCTTCGTCTCGCCGCAAAGCGCGGTCTTCATCTTCCAGTCCGTCGCCATCACCGGCGTGCTGGCGCTCGGTGTCACCGCCACCTTGGTGGTCGGCGGCTTCGATCTGTCGATCGGTTCGGTCGCCACCAGCGCCATGATGGCGGCCGCCTATGTCATGGTGGTGCTGGAACAGAACGCCGTCGTCGCGGTCGTCGTCTGCCTGCTGATCGGCGCCGCCGTCGGCCTGATCAACGGCTGGCTGATCGTCTATATGCGGGTGCCCGACCTGCTGGCCACGCTCGGCATGATGTTCCTGCTCGTGGGCCTGCAGCGCATCCCGACCGAAGGCCGCTCGATCGCCACCGGCATGACCATGCCCGACGGCTCGGTCGCCAACGGCAAGTTCGGCGAAGCCTTCCTGGCGCTCGGCCGCCATCGCTTCGATTTCTTCGTGCCGAACCTCGTTCCGGTGTCGGTCGTGGTGC
>NZ_RZOS01001620.1:0-378 GCF_004022605.1 Mesorhizobium sp. M4B.F.Ca.ET.089.01.1.1 | reverse complement strand
GTCATACATTGGCCCGCCTGGCGCGTAGCAGATCGGAGATTGTCGGGCTGACGGCCGACCTCGGCAAATACACCGATCTCCATGTTTTCGCGCAGGAGCATCCGGACCGCTTTTATCAGATGGGCATGGCGGAGCAGGTGCTGATGAGTGCGGCTGCCGGCCTGGCGCGGGAAGGCTTCAAGCCCTTCGCGACGACCTATGCCGTCTTCGCCTCGCGTCGCGCCTATGATTTCATTTGCATGGCGATCGCCGAGGAGAATCTCGACGTCAAGTTCGTCTGCGCGCTGCCGGGCTTGACCACGGGATATGGCCCCAGCCACCAGGCGACGGAGGACATCGCCATCTTTCGCGGCATGCCGAACCTGACCATCATAGATC
>NZ_RZOS01000161.1:0-11814 GCF_004022605.1 Mesorhizobium sp. M4B.F.Ca.ET.089.01.1.1 | reverse complement strand
GTGTTATATTCGACTTTCGCTGCTGGTTCGAACCAGAAAGCCTGAAATCGCACTGTAGAAAAACTACTCGATGCCCGAAGCCTTCCTGCGCTTGCCACCGCTCAATGCGCTGCGCGCCTTCGAGGCGTCGGCGCGGCATCTCAACTTCCGCCTCGCCGCGCATGAGCTCAACGTAACGCAGGGCGCGGTGGCGCAGCACATCCGAGGGCTGGAGGCCAGCCTCGGCGCGAAACTGTTCGAGCGGCTGCCGCGCGGCCTGGCGCTGACCGACGAGGGGCGCAACTATGTGCCCAACATCCGCCGCGCCTTCGAGCTGATCTCGGAGGCGACGGTGCTACTGCGGCCGGAACCGGCGCGGCTGACGATCAGCGTGACGCCGAGCTTCGCCACCAAATGGCTGATCCCGAAGCTGCCGGAGTTCGTCGCGCACAATCCGCTGGTCGACCTGCGCATCCTCGCCACCGAAAGCCTGTCGAGCTTCCAGGCGGACGGCGTCGACATCGCGGTGCGACAGGGGCGTCCTCCCTTCGGCCCCGGCCTCGTCGTCGACCTCCTGTTCCCGCAGCAAATCATCGCCGTCTGCAGCCCTGCCCTTTTGCCCCCCGGCGCCGGCGAAATCGCCGCGGCGGACATCCAGCAGCATGTCCTGCTGCATGACGGGCACACTCTGTGGCCGGAATTCATGGAAAAGGCGCTCGGCCTGAAGATGGCGAAGGAGGTCAAGCGCATGCGCTTCAACCAGACGGCGCTGGCGATCGACGCGGCGATCGCCGGCCAGGGCATCGCGCTTGCCAGCCGCTTCCTAGTCGCCGCCGACCTTGCCGCCGGACGGCTGGCGCAGCCGGTCCAGGGAGACATGCGCGGCACCCAGGATTTCCACGTCGTCATGCCGCGCAGGCAGCGGCATCCCGAACCGACGCAAACCGTCCGGCAATGGCTGCTGGATGCGAGCGAAGCGGGCTGAAGCTCCGTGCCCTAAAAGCTGATCTCCACCGCCGCCGCCCTCCGCTTCGCCTCGCCATGGAACACCGCCTCGATGTTGTTGCCGTCGGGGTCGAGCAGGAAGGCGGCGTAGTAGCCGGGGTGGTAGGGGCGCTCGCCGGGCGCGCCGTTGTCCTCGCCGCCGGCCGCAAGTCCCGCCTTGTACCAGGCGTCGACCATGGCGCGGTCCTTGGCCTGGAAGGCGAGATGATGGCGGCCGGTGAGCACGCCCTGGGCGGCGCGGCTGTCAACGCTGGAGACGAATAGTTCATCGGCCCAGAAGTAATCCTCGGCCTCGCCGCCGACCGGGATGCCCAGCACGTCGAACACCGCGCCGTAGAAGCGCCGGCTGGCCTTCAGGTCGCGCACCACAAGCTGGATGTGGTCGATGAGCCGGCCGCGATAGAGTTCCATGGAGAGCCTCCTGTTTTGACTGGTCAATCATCTAGAAGGGACCAACCTCCGGTCAATGTCGGGTATTGCATGCTACTGACACTAGAGAAGACGGTGGGGCGGAGGAGGTGTGATGCAACGCAACTTTTCAGGAGGCAGCAAAAATCACCCGTGCCAAAATCTGATTAAAAAATGCAACCGGATTGTCGGATTCAAGACGTCGTCAACGTCCTTCGGACGCAAGCGGCGTGACGAAGCTCGAAAGAGGCGCGCGCCGTGTCGACAAACTCTAGCTTCCGGCATGGGAGAAGAACATGAAGCTTTCCTATCGTTGGGTCATCGTCGCGGCTGGCGCGCTGATGACTTGCGTCGCCATCGGCGCGATGTTTTCGCTGGCGATCTTTCTCGAGCCGATGTCGCTCGACACCGGCTGGTCGCGCGCCGGCATATCGAGCGCGATGACGCTGAATTTTCTGGTCATGGGTCTCGGCGGCTTCGCCTGGGGCGCCATCTACGATCGCGTCGGCGCCCGGCCCGTCGTCTTCGCCGGCGCGCTGCTTCTGGGCCTGGCGCTGGTGCTGGCCAGCCGCACCGGCTCGCTCACCGTCTTCCAGCTCACCTATGGCGTCTTGGTCGGACTCGCGGCCAGCGCCTTCTTCGCGCCGATGATCGCGCTCACCACCGCCTGGTTCGACACCAACCGCAGCCTCGCCGTGTCGCTGGTATCGGCCGGCATGGGCGTGGCGCCGATGACCATCTCGCCCTTCGCGCGCTGGCTGATCACCACCTATGACTGGCGCGCGGCCATGTTCGACATCGGCGTCATGGCCTGGCTGCTGCTGCTGCCCGTCGCCTTCCTGGTGCGACAGCCGCCGGCGGCGGTCGCGGCAACCGATGGCGCGCCGGCATCCGACACCGACGATCCCGGCATGAGCGTCGGCCAGGCGCTGCGTTCGCCGCAATTCCTGGTGCTCGGCATGACCTTCTTCGCCTGCTGCGCGGCGCATTCCGGCCCGATCTTCCACATGGTGAGCTATGCCATGGCCTGCGGCGTGGCGCCGATGGCAGCCGTCTCGATCTACAGCGTCGAGGGCCTCGCCGGCCTCGGCGGGCGCCTGCTCTACGGCGTGCTCGGCGACCGGCTCGGCGTCAAGCCGGTGCTGATCACCGGGCTCCTCATCCAGGCCGCGGTGATCTCGGCCTATCTCGCGGTCAGCCGGCTCGAACAGTTCTATGTGCTGGCCGTCATCTTCGGCGCCACCTATGGCGGCGTCATGCCTCTCTACGCGGTGCTGGCGCGCGAATATTTCGGGCCGCGCATCATCGGCACCGTGTTCGGTGCCGCCACCATGCTGTCCAGCCTCGGCATGGCGTTCGGGCCTCTGGCCGGCGGCATGATCTATGACGCCTATGCCAGCTATTCCTGGCTGTTCATCGGCTCGGCGCTGGTCGGGCTGGGCGCCGCAGGCATCGCGATTGCCTTCCCGCCGCAGCCGAGCCGGCAGCGTCTGCAGATGGCGTAGGCAGCGAAAGACCGTCGGCGGTTCCATTCTTCACGGAACCGCCGACCGGTGGCGCGAAATCCATTTGCCGGACGCCTGCGAGTGTGAAAGGCTCCGCAAGAGACGCCGCATCCGATGAATGTCGGCACGATCCCATGGTCCGGGAGACATTGCAGTGACCGCAAGCTTGGAAGCCGAAGACGCCAGGAGTTGGTCGACCCTGCTGGTCGCGGCGGAAAAAGGCGACGCGGAAGCCGTGCGCGCGGAGCTTGCCGCCGGGGCGGACATCAACCAGAGCGACGAAGGCGGCTGGTCGGCCCTGCACCTTGCCGCCCACAATGCCCGCCTCGCAGTGCTCGAAGCCTTGATCGCGCAGCCGGAAATCGACGTCAATTCCCGGAACAAATGGAAGAGCACGCCGCTCAGCCTGGCCGCCGCCAAGGGTCACTACGACTGCATCCTGGCGCTGGCGGGACATCCTCGGATCGATATCAATGCCCGCGCCGACTATTATGGCAGGACGGCGCTGATCGAGGCGGCAAGGAACGGGCATCTCGATGTCGTCAAGCTGCTCGTCGAGCATGGCGCGGACGTCAATCTGGCCGACAAGACGGGGCGAAACAGCGCGCTCATCGAGGCCATCAAGGGACGCCACTACGAGGTCGCCGAGTATCTGCTGGAATCCAGGAAGGTGAACTTCCTCAACAAAGACATGCGGCTCAACGCATTGATCTGGGCCGGCAGCACCCGCAACGCCGAGCTCATCGAGACATTGGACGCCGCGATCCACACCTTCTTCGAGGGCAAGTGAGCGCAGGACCGACCGCGATCCACATGTCCTGACGCAGGCCGGCGCCGACGAACCCGCCGCGCACTGTTCGGTGGCAGGCGTCAGGCCGACGGCACGCCCTCGGTCGCGATGATGCGCGTGTTGGCGCAACGGAAGCGGATCTGCTTCAGCCGCTCGTACTCAGGCGAGTCGTACCAGGCGGTCAGCGCCGCCATGTCGGGGAATTCGATGATGACCAGACGGTGCGGCTCCCAGTCGCCCTCCAGCACCCGGGTCAAGCCGCCGCGCGCCAGGTAACGCCCGCCATGACGCGCTTCCGTCGCCGGAACCTCGCGCCGGTATTCATCGAACATGGCGGCGTCGGTGACGTCGACATCGGCAATGAGATAGGCAGCCATTCCAGTCCCTCCTTCTCAAATCGTCTTCCACATCATCAGGATCGGCACCGGCGCGCCGCCGCGATCGTCGTGGATCGTCTCGCCCGGCTGGTAGCCGCAGGCCCGGTAGAGCGGCTCCCCGGCCATCGTCGCGCCGAGCTCGACACGGCGAAAGCCCTCTGCCCTCGCCGCATTTTCGCAGAGCGAAAGGATGAGGCGGCCGACGCCGCGCCGCACGAAATCGGGATGCGTGTACATCGCCCGGACGCGCGCCGCGTCGCTGGCAGGATCGAGCAATGCCGCGTTGCGTCCCGGCGTGGTGTCGCCGCCATAGAGCGTGGCGCGCCGGCTCCAGCCGCCGCCGCCCGCCAGTGCTCCCCCGCAGGTCACGACAAAGTAGGTTCCGTCATCGATGAGCTGCGTGTCGAGGCCCATGATGGCGCGGCTGGATTCAATCTCGGCCTCGTTCAGGAAAGGTTTCTGCAGCTCGCCGATCGCCAGCGCCATCAGCGCCGAAATCGCCGCGATGTCGTCGCGCGTGGCTGTCCGGTACTGTAACTCCTGGCCAGACATTTGCGGGAATGCCAAAGTGTCATTGAGGGGTCGTAATTTATATTAGTGCATACTCATATCAAAGGGCCGGCATCCAAGGCTTTCAAGCGCCTGGCGCCACCGTTGTCGCCACCACCCAGCGGTGCTTGCCGATCTGACGGGCGCGGCGAAAGCCCTTCTTCTCGAACATCGCCAGCGTGCCGTTGTGCAGGAAGGCGCCGGCGACCTTTCGCCCTTGCGTGTCTTCGGGATAGCTCTCCACCGTGCCGCCGCCGAGGCGCGCGATCTCGCCGAGCGCACCTGCCAGCGCGGCGGCGGCCACGCCTTCGCCACGACGCGTCTTGTCGATGAAGAAGCAGGTGATGCGCCAGTCCGGATGGTTTGCCAGCCCTTCTTCATAGGCGCGCCGGTGCTTGATGCGCGGCAGTTCATCGGTCGGCCCGAATTGGCACCAGCCGACGCAGGCCGCGCCGTCGAAGACAAGCGCGGCATGCGTGCTGCCGTCCCGGACCCTTGCCTGCTTGGCGGCGCGGTTGCCGCCGGCGCCGTTGCCCTTGGCATGGAAGGCCATGCACCAGCAGCCGCCCCAAACGCCATTGTGGCGCTCGACCAGCGCGGCGAAATCCGGCCAGGTTGTTTCGTCGAGGGGTTTTACGCCGAAGCTCATCGTAGTTCCTCAAAGCCAGCGATAGCCGTTTTGAAGGTTCGCGCCTCAGTTCCGGAACAGGCGGCAAATCCCGACATCATCAGCGTCGTCCCTTCGAATGAGTAAAGCGAATGAAGGCGTCGACAATCGGGACGCGGGCTGGGCCTGTCAACCGCTGATGGAGCGCCCCGCCTCCCTCCCCTCGTCGTCGCGGCGCAGCCGCGCGTCGGAGATCAGCATCACCGGGCACGGGCAGCGCTGCAGCACGCCGCTCGTCGTCTCGCCGAAGATGAGCTCGTCGCCCGGCCGCCGCGCCACGCCCATGACGATCAACGCCACCCTCCTGCCAGCCTGGCGGGCAATGGCATCGGCGGCGGCGGCCCTGCTGCGGATGGCGGTCTCGATCTCGACGCCATAGCGGTCGGCAAGCTCGACAATGTCCTTAAGCACAGCCTCCCTACGGCGATGCGAGACGGTGTCACGCGGTTCGTCGCGGCCGACCCGCGCAACATAGAGCATCTTGACCGGCGCCCCGGTGACAGCGGCAATGGCAAGCGCGAGCTCGGCGCCACGGCGGGCGACCGAAGTGCCATTGACCGGCACCAGGATCTTGCCTGATCCCGGGCCGAGCCTCGGCATCTGCCGGCCGGCGCCGGCGGGCTTCAGCACCAGACAGAGCGGGCCGTCGAAGGCGCCGGCGATGTCGTTCAAGCGATGCGAGAAGCTGCCCTTTGAAGTCACCGCGCGGCCGAGCCCGATGAGCAGCACGCCGTAGCCTTTGCGGGCTTCCTTCGCCACCGCCTCGGCCGACAGCCGCGCTTCGTGCCGGCGACGGGTGACGGGCGCCTCGCGGGCCGGCTCCTGGTCGGCCTGGAGTGCCGCCTCGCGGCCCTCCTCGGCGCCCCGCTCGATCTCGTCCAGATGCGCCGCCTCGTCGGGCTCGGCTTCGCTTTCGCCGCTGGCATGCAGCACCGTCATCGGCTTGCCGGCCCCGACCACGCCGGCAAGGTAGGCGGCGAAGCGACCGACCACGCCCTCGTCGACGACCACAAGCAGCCGCTCCAGATTGGCGATGAAGCCGCGCTGGTCGACCTCCTCGCGCTCCAACCGCTTCTTCTCCGCCTCGCCGATCGACAGGCGCCCCAGCGCCCAGCGTAGCGTCGGCGGCATCGCCAAAGTGGTGATGACGGCCATGGTCACGATCATGGTGAAGAGGTTGTGCGAGAGCACGCCTATCGACAGGCCGATCGAGGCGACGATGACTTCGGTCGAGCCGCGCGCGTTCATGCCGCAGCCGACGGCGATGCCCTCGGCACGGCTCATGCCGGCGAGTTCCGCGCCGATGAAGGCGCCGGCGAACTTGCCGATGCTGGCAATAGCGACCAGCGCCACTGTAAGCAGTGCCAGCTGCGGATCGACGAGCACGGTGAGATCCGTCGACAGACCGGCGACGCCGAAGAACACCGGCATGAATAGCGCCGTGATGACGCCGCGCAACTGGCCCTCGATGTGGCGCGACAGGATCGGCGACTCGCCGACCAGTATGCCGGCGACAAAGGCGCCGAGCACGGTGTGGACGCCGATCAGGTCGGTGATCAGCGCCATGGCGCCCATGATGGCGAGGATGATGGTGACGACGGCGTATTCGCTGTGGAAATTGTCATTGGTCCAGCGGATGGCGTCGAAGACGATGCGGCGGCCGAGCGTGAATGAAAAGGCCATGAAGGCGGCGACGCCTAATATCGTGAAGGCAAGGCTGCTCACCTCGACGCGGCCATGGGTAGCGATGCCGATGGTAATCGCGATGATCACCCAACCGATCGTGTCCTCGATGATTGCCGACGAGACGATGGTCTGGCCGAGGTCGCGGCGCATGAAGTTCATCTCGCGCACTACCATGGCGACGATCTTAACCGAGGAGATCGACAGCGCGGTGCCGAGGAACAGGCCTGCGACGATGCGCTCGCCGCCTGGGGCGAGCAGCGTCGCAGGCATGAACTGCGCCGCGACGAAGCCGATCGCGAAGGGCACCGCCACGCCGGCTGCGGAGATGGAGAAGCAGGCGCGGCCGACCCTGCGCACCAGCTTGAGGTCGGTTTCCATGCCGGTGAGCAAAAGCAGCATCAGCACGCCGAGCTGGGCCACGGCATTGATCATGCTTTTCTGGCTGGCATCGCCGGAAAAGATCACCCGTTCCCCCTCCGGCCACAGCCAGCCGAGCAGCGAGGGGCCGAGCAGGATGCCGGCGATGAGCTGGCCCATCACGGCAGGCTGGCCGAAGCGTTCAAGCAGTTCGCCGAGACCGCGTCCGACGAGAAGCAAAAGGATGATCTCGAGAACGAAGACCCCCTCGCTCGACATGCCGGTCTTCTCGGCGCCCCAAGCCATGGCCGGCGTCACGAACAGCGTCATTGCCGCCATCGCGACCGACCGGCGCCTGTTTGGCAGGAAGGACAAGATTCGCACCCCTCGATTATAGCGAACGACAACGGTTTGGCGCGCCTATCGGTTGCACCGCCGTGGCGCGGAAACGCTTCGGGCAACGCGGACAATTCGATTCAAATGCGGCTGTGGATGTTTGCTTTCGGGTAAAGCGACTCGAGCATCTTCGCGGCACGGCGGGCAATAAGGAGAAGCTAATGAAAAGCGACTTTGCCGCCGCTCGTCTGCACCTCGAGCGGGCCGGCCACTATCTGCGCGGCGATGACGAAGCCAGCCACACGACGCTTGCGGCGCTCGATCTCATGATAGAAGCAATCACGGTGGCTCAATACAGCCGCCATTCGGCCGATGTGGTGGAATTTCCGGGACCGGCCGCGAGGAAAATCTCCTACCAGGGCTGAAGCCGGGTTTCCGACATCCACGCGCGGGAACGTTTCAGTGTGCCGCGCGTTGTTGTCATCGGGGTGATGGCCGGCCATTTCCGCCGGCCATTGCATTTGGATGGCAAGGGGATGTCCAAGATCGAGACCGTCAAGCCCGTCGAGGCGGCGGCAGCGCCGCGGGCCTCTGATGCGTTCGCGCTGAAACTCACCTCCTCCGAACTGGCGACGACGATGTCGCATTTCCACCGCGCCGAGATCGCGCGCATGGCCGGCTGGCGCGACAGGCTCGACCGCACCAGCAACTGGGCGATCACCGTCGCCGCCGCGATGCTCTCGGTATCGCTGTCGACGCCGAGCTCGCATCACGGCGTGCTGCTGTTCGCGATGCTGCTGATCACGCTGCTGCTCTGGATCGAGGCGCGGCGCTACCGCTTCTTCGACGTCTACCGTGCCCGGGTGCGCCAGTTCGAGCGCTACTATTTCGCGCAGATCTTCTCGCCGCAGCCCGACTTCGCCTCCAACTGGCTGGCGATCGTCGGCGAAGGCCTGCGCTCGCCCCGCTTCCTGATCTCGCAGCGCGCGGCGCTGGTGCGCCGGCTGCGCCGCAACTACATCTTCATGTACACGATCCTGATGCTCGCCTGGGTGCTGAAGATCACGACACCCAGCCTGCAGCGCGAAGGCTCGCCGATCGGCTTCGGCGCCTCGTTTCTCGACGCGATGCGCGTGGCCGCGCTCGGGCCGGTGCCCGGCATCGTTGTCGCGTCCATCGTGGGACTGTTCTATGTCGGCCTGCTCGCCGCCGCCTTCCTCGTCAGCAGCGACGAGGGCGAGCTCTCACACGGCACCGTGCATGTCTGAGCGGACGAAGGCTGCAACCTGATCCTAATTCCAGCTGCTGCTTTCGAAGAAAGCAGGCGCCGCCGATGCCTCGCCGGGACAACCTCCGGGCCCGGCCGCCGTTAGCACGTTGATAAGCAATTGGTAATAAAAGCTCATGGATGAGAGACTTGCCTCAATCCGCGAGCACAATGGCGCCATCGCCGGCAGGGCCCTGCCGTGCGCATTAGGAGCCTGATCATCCTCAGCATGGTCGGCGCCGCGGCGCTGATCGGAACGGTCGGCGGCGTCGCGGTCTTCACGCAGATGGCGGCGACCAAATATCTGGGGCTGACCGAGGCGACCAATGTCGCGCGCGAGCTCGCCGACACGATCGTCTTCAAGCCGTCCGACGAGACGCCTTCGCTGCTCGAGCGGCCCGAGGCGCTCAACCAGTTCCTGGAGCTGCAACACGGGCGCTCGCAGCGGGATTTCGTCGTCGTCGACCGCAACAAGGTCATCGTCGCCCACGCCGCCGACGAGGAGCACAAGGCCGGCGACAAATTCGAGCACGACCCCGGCAACGAGGTCGGCCAGACGCTGGAAGACGGCATCCCGCGCAAGTTCGTCGATCCGGAGGAAGTGAACGCCATACTGGCCGTTCCGATCGAACAGAGCGGGAAGACGATCGTCGGCGCCGTGCTGCTGGAATACGATGCGGTGCTGAACGCGGCCGAGCAGCGCACCAACAGCATGCTGTGGCTGATTGGCCTCAGCGCGGTTGCCGCCATGCTGGTGGCGGCTCTCTTCGCCTGGGTGCTGCTCAGCCGTTTCGGCTCCGGCCTCAGGGATATGATGCGCGGCATGCAGGCGCTGGCGCAGGGCAATCAAATGATGCGCATCAGCCATGGCCGCAAGGATGAGTTCGGGCAGCTGGCCGACGGCTTCAACACCATGGCGGACCAGCTCGCGTCGGCGCGGGCGCACATCGAGGACATCGTCGAGACGGTGGCCGAAGGCATCGCGGTGCTCGACGCCCATGGCCGCATCGCCAGCGCCAATCCCGCGGCGGCAACGATGGTCGGCCGGCGCGCCGACAAGATCGTCGGCCTGCAATGGGACGCGGCGCTGAAACTCCACGACGCAAGAGGCGGCGACTTCGCCGGCGGGACGTCTCCCGTCGAGATGGCTTTGGCCACCGGGCGCCAGCACCAGGGCGAAGTGCGCCTGACCAAATCGGATGGATCGCAAGTGCCCGTCATCGCCAGCTGCAGCCCGCTGAGCCGGTCGGAGGGCGGGCTGGTGCTGACGCTGAACGATATCAGCGAATTGCGCCGCGCCGAAGGCGTCGTCAACGAGCGCGCCGACCAGCTCGCCGTCCTCAATCGCGAGCTGCACGAGAAGTCGGAAACCACGACCCGGCTGGTCAAGCTCGGCGAGCTGCTGCAGGCCTGCGTGACCTTCCCCGAAGCCTTCTCGGTGGTCGGCACGGCGATGACCGAGTTCCTCGGCGGCCTGAGCGGCAGCGTGCATCTGACCAGCGCCTCGCGCAACCTGGTGGAAGAGATGGCGCACTGGGGCGACGTACGCTCCAGCGTCAACCAGTTCGCGCCGGAGGACTGCTGGGCGTTGCGGCGCGGCCAGGAGCACGTCGCCGGCCCAGGCATGCTGACGCCGCGCTGCGCGCATATCACCGAGAACGGCAAGAAGGGCTATGTCTGCATGCCGCTGGCGGCGCAGGGCGAGACGCTGGGCATCCTGCATTTGTGCGAGCCCAACGCGGCCGAGAAACCGCAATGGCTTGCCGAGCGGCAGCAGATCCTGCGCGGCGTCGTCGACACGCTGGCGCTGGCACTGGCCAATCTGCGCCTGCGCGAGACGCTCAGGCAGCAATCGATCCGCGATCCGAACACCGGCCTGTTCAACCGCCGCTATCTCGAGGAAACCAGCAGCCGCGAACTCAGGCGCATGGAGCGCTCGAGCCAGCCGCTGGCGATCATCATGCTCGACGTCGACCACTTCAAGCAGTTCAACGACACGTTCGGCCACGAAGCCGGCGACCTCGTGCTGAAGCAGGTCGCGGCAACCCTGATCGAGCATGCCCGCGACAGCGATGTCGTGTCGCGCTATGGCGGCGAGGAATTCGCGCTGGTCATGCCGGGCTGTTCGCTCGAAGAGGGCGCCGCGCGCGCGGAAACGCTGCGCCAGGCGATCAAGCAGCTGCATCTGGCGCACCGCGGCCGCACGCTGGGCACCGTCACGGCCTCATTCGGCGTCGCCGCCTATCCCGAGCATGGCGCCGGCTGGGCCGAGCTGACGAACGCCGCCGACCACGCCCAATATGACGCCAAGGCGGAAGGCCGCGACCGCGTCGTCGTCGCCAGGAACAATGCGCCCGGCGAGCGCCCGGCGATCCAGTTGGTGTCACCCGCGAAAGGCGGCGCCGAGGCCAAGGGCTGATATGTTTTCACCGTCGGCCATCCTCGATCCTCAATTTGCCGCACCAAGCACGAACCAGCGCTAATCCGATTGGATGAAATGCGCGTACGGCGCATTCGAAAACTGTGAATTGACAAGCGAGCCGCTTCCTCGCCTGCTACCTGGGCAAACTAGGGAGGCGTAGATATGGCCTATTCATATCGGTGCAAGGACTACCCTGGGATGGAAGCCTGTCCAGGATCGTTCACGGCTGAGACCGAAACTGAACTGTGGAAACACATCGAGCTTCACGCCGCCATCGCTCATCAGGAGAACCCCGAGCAGTGGTCGCCGGAAGACCGTCAACAGGTGAAAAAGATCATTCAGGCCAGCTAACCCTTGGCGGTCTCGCGCATCGCGACGGCGACAATCGCGCCCGAGAAAAACGTCAGTGCGGCGATCGACGTGATCGCCCATGAGAGCCCGAAGCGATCGGCGATGAGGCCCTCGG
>NZ_RZOS01001619.1:0-378 GCF_004022605.1 Mesorhizobium sp. M4B.F.Ca.ET.089.01.1.1 | reverse complement strand
TGCAGGGTTTCGAGATAGGGACGGGCTACGGTTCGTACATCCCTTCTATGGAGGGATTTCTGCCCCAGAATATAGAGCCCGATGCCCAGGACATAGCGGTTGCCGTTTACCTTAGCGATAAGGCCATGACCGACAAGACTGGAGACATAGCGCGACGTGGTTGGCTGGCCTAGCCCGACCTCGCGGGCAATCATCGACAGCGACATCGGCTGGTCCGCCCGTTCGAGAACGCGCAGAACGGCAACCGCCCGATCGACGGCGTCGAAACGGGCACTCTTCTGCTCAGCGGTGGCAAGGTCGGTGGGCAAGATCGCTCCGGCGAATCTCCATGACAATCGCCCTCTTGGTGCTCCAAGAAGAGGTTGCCGTCAATTAAGG
>NZ_RZOS01001618.1:0-378 GCF_004022605.1 Mesorhizobium sp. M4B.F.Ca.ET.089.01.1.1 | reverse complement strand
CGCCATTTCTGGCCAAGATAGTTTAGACCCCGGCAGGATGATACGGCTCAGTAGTCCGGATTTCTGTTTGCAGCCGCCTCTGCTACAACAGCAAGCAGCGCAAACCGGGGCCTGGTTGTGGTATCTCCGGCTAGAAATCGAGAGTTCGAGAATGCGCCAGCCGGGGGACGTGCTGCATGCCGACCGAAGCCCGATCGCCGCGCCTTGCGGTTCTCATCGACGCCGACAACGCTTCTGCCAAAATCGTCGATGGTCTGTTCGAAGAGATCGCGAAGATCGGCGAAGCCAGCGTCCGCCGCATCTACGGTGATTTCTCGAACGGCCGATCGAAAGGCTGGAACGAAGTAGTCTTGTCAAAGCACGCGATCATTCCGCAGC
>NZ_RZOS01001617.1:0-378 GCF_004022605.1 Mesorhizobium sp. M4B.F.Ca.ET.089.01.1.1 | reverse complement strand
TTGGTACGCACCGTGCGGTGGCGAACGGTCGCAAAGACGCTTTCGATGGGATTGGACCTTCGCAGATGATCCCAGTGTTCGGCGGGGAAATCGTAGAACGCCAGCGACGCATTCTGATCCTTCGTCAGGCAGTCGACCGCCTTAGCATACGCCTCGGCTTCCATCTCGATCGCCTGCGCAAGCAATTTGCGCGCGCCGCTGCGAAGTACATCCGTCAGGGTATCACCGATTTCGTCGGGCTGACGAAGGCGAACAATGTTGACAGTCTCGTTCATGGCGTATCGCTCTCCTTGAGAGGTTCTGGCAGGCTTCATCGCCCGCCTCGATACGCCGCTCTCCTCAAACCGTCATCACCCAGTTTCCGCCATAGCTCCCCCC
>NZ_RZOS01001616.1:0-378 GCF_004022605.1 Mesorhizobium sp. M4B.F.Ca.ET.089.01.1.1 | reverse complement strand
GTATACCATAAGACAAAGCAGAAATGACGAACCCGCATCGCGCCGTTTCGTCCGAGGAATTTCATGAAACCGGCCATTCGCAAGATCGTGACCTATGTCGAGAACACGCTGATCGAAGGCGGCAAGGCGGCGCCCCGCCCACTGCGCCTGATCGGCGTCGCGGCGGTGCTGACCAACCCGTGGGCCGGACGCGGCTTCACCGAGGACCTGTCGCCCGAGATTCGCGCCGTCGCCCCGGTGCTCGGCGAAACGCTGACCAATGAGATCATTGGCGTCGCCGGCTCCGGCGAAGCGATCGAAGGCTACGGCAAGGCCGCCATCTGCGGCACGTCGGGCGAAGTCGAGCACGCTTCGGCGCTGATCCACACGCTGCATTTC
>NZ_RZOS01001615.1:0-380 GCF_004022605.1 Mesorhizobium sp. M4B.F.Ca.ET.089.01.1.1 | reverse complement strand
TGGATTGCCTGAGCCCGCCGCGTTGCCGAAGACGGCGATGTTGGTTGCGATGTTGGCGCAATCGATCGCCGCCAGCCCGGCCTTGGTGTACAATTGACTGTTGCACCGCGCGGCAAAACGTGCCGCATCTGATAGGCCGGCTTCCATCAGAAGCTTCTTATGGATCAAATTGCCGAACTCGAACACACCTGCCGACAATAAAAGCATCAGCGGTGCGATCAGCGCCATTTCGACGAGAGCCGTGCCCTGCTGCTCGCGTCGAAATCGGTGGAGATGTTGGGACAGCCCTTTTATCATCGGCGTCACCGGTAGAGTTGGGCTTCGTCGCGAAGAAAATTGTCAAGCGTACCCTGGCCGGCACCGCCGGTTACGTCGACAAG
>NZ_RZOS01001614.1:0-381 GCF_004022605.1 Mesorhizobium sp. M4B.F.Ca.ET.089.01.1.1 | reverse complement strand
GTGCACGCCCGCCGGGTTGTCGCGCAGGAAGACGTAATCGCAAAAAGCGGCCTCGGCATCGGGCGCGGAGGGGTCTGGACGGTCGATGAGCCGCGCGTCGCCCAGATAGGTGAATTCCTGCGCATCGCGCGGGCCCAGAAGTGGATGTGGGATCAGCATTGGACCGCCTCAGTGGAGATTGGGCTGGGCACCGGCGCCGCGCTCGTCAACCACATGGCCGCGTGCGAAACGGTCGATGCGGTAGGCGCGCGCGGTCTCGTGGGGTGCGCCGGTGGCAAGAAGATGGGCGAAGGCATAGCCGCTGGCAGGCGTCGCTTTGAAGCCGCCATAGCACCAGCCGCCGTTGAAATAGAGGCCATCAATTTGCGTGCGGTCGATGAT
>NZ_RZOS01001613.1:0-381 GCF_004022605.1 Mesorhizobium sp. M4B.F.Ca.ET.089.01.1.1 | reverse complement strand
GCACCGCTTCCAACTCGGTCTCGAGCATCGTCTCGATGAAGCCGCGCACCCGCTCGCGCAGGCCAGCTTCGATCGGATCAAACCAGTTGTCGAAAAGATAGCTCGTCGCCTCATCCCCCGGATGAACGGCTTCGGCTTTCATGGTAGTCCTTGTCATGGCGTAGTCTCCTGTCCGGCACCGCAAGGCCGGATGATTCGAGGTTGACACCCCGGAGACTACGCCAACTCACAATTCCAACCACTCCCGCGACGGCACCTTGGCAGTCATCTGCTCGGCAACCAAATCGAGCGGGAATTCGCTCTTGCGGGACTTCTCGAAGAGGAGGCGGGTTCCGCGAACCCAAGTCATCACGACCACACGCCGGCGACAAGGATTGAGAC
>NZ_RZOS01001612.1:0-381 GCF_004022605.1 Mesorhizobium sp. M4B.F.Ca.ET.089.01.1.1 | reverse complement strand
CTGTCGAGCCGCGTTTCTCTGGCGTGTTCCAAGACGTCGTCGGCAAGTTCTTCGTCACGGATATGAGCGCGGAAGACGCGGTCAAATCCCTGGTCGACGGGATCAACAACGCACGCTGAGGCGTGCGTTCGCTGCCGGGGCAATGCCTCCCATGAGGTCCCGGCAGCGCCTTTCTCGCAGCTCCATTGACCCAACCTGAGGGCAAGCCGATGAGCAGACCCACCCCTTTATCGAACCGTATTGAGCATTGGTTGCCACGGCTTGTGCTGGCGCCCAGCCTCTTGGTTGTGCTGGTTGCGGTCTACCTGTTCATCTGCTGGACGGGTTGG
Organism: Mesorhizobium sp. M4B.F.Ca.ET.089.01.1.1; assembly: GCF_004022605.1. NCBI lineage: Bacteria > Pseudomonadati > Pseudomonadota > Alphaproteobacteria > Hyphomicrobiales > Phyllobacteriaceae > Mesorhizobium > Mesorhizobium sp. M4B.F.Ca.ET.089.01.1.1. The sequence continues at coordinate 52 of NZ_RZOS01001612.1, read as the reverse complement.
ATCTCGCTCTCGTCTTCCATGATCGTGCCGAAATACGATTTTGTCGGCCTCA
>NZ_RZOS01001611.1:0-382 GCF_004022605.1 Mesorhizobium sp. M4B.F.Ca.ET.089.01.1.1 | reverse complement strand
ATGCGTTCACGGACCGCCACAAATCGCTACGCTGGCGGATCATCAACGCTGCGGCCCGCCTTCTTTATGCCGCAAGCCTGCGCGGCGCCACGACGGTAACTTTCCAGAACGAGGACGATCGAGATGATTTCCGTCGCCTGGGGCTCCTCGGGCGGACCCCAGCCAGTGTCGTCAACGGTTCAGGGGTCGACCTGGATCGTTTTAGGGTTGTGCCACTGCCGGAGCAGCCGCGATTTCTTATGATCGCCCGCCTGCTTCGCGACAAAGGCCTTGCCGAATACCTGGGTGCCGCGAAACTGGTGAAGGCGGTCCGGCCGGAGGCTCGCTTCGACCTGGTCGGTGATACGGATCCAAATCCCGCAGGATTTCCGGTCTCGGAGGT
>NZ_RZOS01001610.1:0-382 GCF_004022605.1 Mesorhizobium sp. M4B.F.Ca.ET.089.01.1.1 | reverse complement strand
ATTCGACATTGGCCTTGCGGCCGCCGCCGATCTTCGAGCGGCCATAGTTGCGGCCCTCACCGAGCAGCGCCGCCAGATGCGCCTGCCAGAACCCGTCCTTCAGCCTGAGATTGACGAAGCCCGGCCCGGCGACGTCGGCGGACGCGATATCGGCATCGGCGCGCAGCACCTCGACCAGCTTCTCGGCAAGAGCGCGCGGGTTCTGTCCGGTGGGTTTCGCCAGCACCATCGCCGCATTGGTGGCAAGGTCGCCGTGGCTGGCGTCGCGCGGCGGCTCGACCGCGATGCGCGACAGATCCGGCGATGCGCCATCCTTGCCCTTCAGATCAAGGGTTTCGACGGCTTTTACGATCCGCGCGTTGAAATCGGCGAAGATATTCAT
>NZ_RZOS01000160.1:0-11885 GCF_004022605.1 Mesorhizobium sp. M4B.F.Ca.ET.089.01.1.1 | reverse complement strand
TCTTGATGTAGAGCAGCGCGTCGAGCACCATCGGTCCGCAATCGTCCATGTCGACGAAATAGGTGTCCATGCGCGGGTTCTCGTCATCGTCCGGCGACCAGCGGTAGATGCGGTATTCGCGAAGATTGGTGGCGCCTTCCGGCTTCGGCCAGGTCTTGCCCTGCTGAACTTTCGAATTCTTGGGAAGCGTGAGTTCGACCATTACCTGCGGTCCTTTCGGATGACGAGCTTCAGCCCGGACCAGATTTCATTCACGGCGGCAACCTTGACGTCGACCAGGTCGCGCTTCAGCGCCTCGGCGCGGATGACGTCCTCGGTGACGTCGGTCGCCACTTTCGACGCCTTTTTCGGCCATGAAACCCAGACCATGCCATCGCGCTTGATCGCCGTCTCGATGCCGGCAAGGCCGTCCTCGATCTCGGCGCGCTGCCGGGTGAAGGCATGCACGGCATCGTATTTCTGGCGACCAGAAATTTCCGACCAGTCGGCCAGCCGGTCGATCGCGGCAAAGTCCACGGCTCCGGCAAGATCTTCCAGCTCCGGCGGCAGCGCGATGAAGGCGGCGACTATGCCGTCCTTCAGGCCGAGCTTGGCCGGAAGCGGAGTGCCGGAATATCCCGTTGCCGCCAGCGCCATCGTCAGTACACCCTGGCCTTCGGCGCAATCTTGGCAAGGCTGATGCCGCCGTCCTTTTCGGCCAGCAGCGGCTCGGTGTGCACCGGGCGATAGGTCAGCGTCACCTTGCCGTCCTCGCTGAGATGGGCCAGCGTGTGCTTGCGCCACGCGGCGTCGTCGCGGGCCGAGAAATCCTCGCGCGCATGCGCGCCGCGGCTCTCCTTGCGCGCCTCGGCGCCGTAGACCGTGGTGATGGCGTTGGCCATCAGGTTTTCCAGCTCCAGCGTCTCGACCAGATCCGAATTCCAGATCATCGAGCGGTCGAACACTTTTATGTCCTTGAGCTCGCCCCAGATCTGCGAAATGCGCTTGCAGCCGTTTTCCAACGATTCCTGCGTGCGGAACACCGCCGCGTCTTCCTGCATCGCCTTCTGCATCTTTTCGCGAAGCACCGCCGTCGGCGTCGAGCCGTTGGCGTGGCGAAGCCGGTCGAAGCGGTCCATGATCTTCTCGACCGAGGCTTCGTTCGGCGACGGGATCGCCGACTTGCGGTCGATCACCTGGCCGGCGCGGATCGCCGCGGCGCGGCCGAACACGACGAGATCGATCAGCGAGTTGGAACCCAGCCGGTTGGCGCCGTGCACCGAGGCGCAGCCGGCCTCGCCGACCGCCATCAGGCCTGGCGACACTCTGTCCGGGCTCGCGGCTGTCGGGTTGAGCGCCTCGCCCCAATAGTTGGTCGGCACGCCGCCCATATTGTAGTGCACCGTCGGCAGCACCGGGATCGGATCCTTGGTGAGGTCGACGCCGGCGAAGATCTTCGCCGACTCCGAGATGCCGGGCAGCCGCTCGTGCAGCACCGCCGGATCGAGATGGTCGAGGTGCAGGAAGATGTGGTCCTTGTTCTTGCCGACGCCGCGTCCCTCGCGGATCTCCAGCGTCATGCAGCGCGAGACGACGTCGCGCGAGGCGAGGTCCTTGGCCGACGGCGCGTAACGCTCCATGAAGCGCTCACCCTCGGAATTGACGAGGTAGCCGCCTTCGCCGCGCGCACCCTCGGTAATCAGGCAGCCGGCGCCATAGATGCCGGTCGGGTGGAACTGCACGAACTCCATGTCCTGCAGCGGCAGCCCGGCGCGGGCCGCCATGCCGCCGCCGTCACCGGTGCAGGTATGCGCCGACGTCGCCGAGAAATAGGCGCGACCGTAGCCGCCGGTCGCCAGCACCACCATCTTTGCCGAGAAGCGGTGGATGGTGCCGTCGTCGAGGTTCCACGCGACGACGCCGGTGCAGGTGCCGTCCGGCTCCATGATCAGGTCGAGCGCGAAATACTCGATGAAGAACTGAGCGTTGTTCTTCAACGACTGGCCGTAGAGCGTGTGCAGGATGGCGTGGCCGGTGCGGTCGGCGGCGGCGCAGGTGCGCTGCACCGGCGGTCCGTCGCCGTAGTTCATCATGTGGCCGCCGAACGGCCGCTGGTAGATCTTGCCTTCCTCGGTGCGCGAGAACGGCACGCCGTAATGCTCGAGCTCGTAGACGGCGGCCGGCGCCTCGCGCACCATGTATTCCATGGCGTCGACATCGCCCAGCCAGTCCGAGCCCTTGACGGTGTCGTACATGTGCCACTGCCAGGAATCCGGGCCCATGTTGGAGAGCGAGGCGGCGATGCCGCCTTGCGCCGCCACCGTGTGCGAGCGCGTCGGGAACACCTTGGTGATGCAGGCGGTGCGCAGGCCCTGCTCGGCCATGCCGAGCGTGGCGCGCAGGCCGGCGCCGCCGGCGCCGACGATCACCACGTCGAACTTGTGGTCGACGAAAGTGTAGGCGGAATTGGCTGATTTCGCGTCCTTGGCCAAAATGTCAGCCTCCGAATGCCAGTTTGAGCAGGGCGAAGAGCGAGGCGACGCCGACCGCTACGGAAAAGAATGTGTTGAGCGCGATCAGCGCCAGCTTCATGCCTTCGCCATGCACGTAATCCTCGATGATCACCTGCATGCCGAGCCGCATGTGGTAGAGGCCGGAAATCAGCACCAGCGCCAGCACCAGCGCCACGAACGGATTGGCGAGCGCCGCCCGCACTTCCGTGTAGCCGTGGCCGTTGAGCGCGATCAGGAAGCCGACGAAGAACAGGATCAGCGGGATGTTGGCGATCGCCGTCAGCCGCTGGCGCCAGAAATGGCCGGTGCCCTCGCGGGCGGAGCCGAGGCCGCGCACCTTGGCCAGCGGCGTGCGCATGTCGGTGTTCTTGCCGCTCATGGTCAGGCTCCCCGCGCCATGTAGCCGGCGATCCAGATCAGCAGCGTGAGCAGGATCGAGCCGGCCAGCGTCGCCCAGGCGATCTTCGAGGCCGTGTGCTTCTCGAGCCCGGCGCCCGTGTCCCAGACCAGGTGCCTTATGCCACCCAGCATGTGATGCATCAGCGCCCAAGTGTAGCCGAACAGCACCAGCCGCCCCAGCCACGAGCCGAAGGCCCAGTTGACCCAGTCGAAGGTGGCCTCGGAGCTCGCCGCCGCCATCAGCCAGAACGCCACCAGCAGCGTGCCGAAATAGAGCGCGCCGCCGGTGATGCGATGGATGATCGACATCGTCATGGTGATCGGCGGCCGATACACGGTGAGGTGCGGCGAAAGCGGCCGCTCACGTCTGGCAAATTCGCGGGTGGCTGGTGATTTGCTCATGGCTCCCCCAGTTCGGCGTCTCCTGGAGCCCCAGCGGAAAGGCGGCATTGCCGCCTTCGGTTGCGACTTCGGACAGCCGGTTTCTAATGCTCTTTTTGCACCGCGTCAAAGCCGGAAAATCGTTTTGGAAACGTCATTTAGTCTGACAAATAGGCCGGCTTTTGCTTCAATCGATTAGGGCGAGGCCGAAAGCCGGCGCAATGTTTCGCTGCAGTGCGGTATGCCGATGAAGATTGCTACCTTCTGCAAGTGAGTGGCGTCGATCCTTTCTTCATCAGCAGCGCCTCGCGTCCGTCGATCACAACTGCGTCATGCGTCGCCGCCGCCTGGTAGCGGCTGCTCTGGTTGGCGGGCGATGCCGCAAACTCCTCGGTCCAGCCATCCGGCCCCGCGACACGCAGCGACGTGCCGAGATTTTGGATCGAGATCACGGAGCCATTGCATCTGTAGGTGGCCATGCCGACAGCCGATCGCGGCGCAGTCAGGTTGGTGGTGATCTTGGCTGCGGGTGCCGGAGGCGCCGCGGGTGCGGTGGCCTGCTGAGCCGGAGCGGGAGAGACCGCAGCCGAAGCCGCCTTGGGCGCGCCGTCCTGCGGCACACAGGCCGCGGCTGCAGCGAGCAACGGAGCAAGGAGCAATCCCCGAACCAAGCGGCGTAACCCCATGTGCTGCCCCTCCTGTGCGCGGCACGCTAGCCACGATGTCGTTCCTGATCAAGCTCACCGGCTCAAACGGTCGGTTGAGGTGGCGCGATGGTGCGGGCAAGCATGGCCGAAAGATGGCCACCCCGTCTGCCGAAATTAACCATGTTTGTTAAAGTCCGGCTGAGAAAACCTCCCGGCTCTTAACAAAGGTTAAGAAAAGGTTAATTTCCGATTCGAACAGGCTCAGACCGAAACGGTCGAAGCAAACGGAGGGTGCCATGCGTTCGCATTCGAGCAGACTGCGCCTTGCGGCGCTTGCGCTGGCGGCACTTGCCGTCGGCTTCACGGCGCCGGCCGAGGCCGGGCTGCGCCACCACGACCGCGTCTATGCCGATTCCTTCGGCAATCTCGTCATCGACAGCGCCGCCGGCTACAAGCGCATCATCGTCGGCGAAGGCAGGCACGCCAAGGAACTCTCGAACTTTACCAGTGCCGGCGAGCCCGACGTGATCTACGAGAACGAATCCGACGAGACCGTTGGCCGCGGCTGCTACCAGCCGCCGGTCTTCATCAAGGGCCGCTCCTATATGTACGGCCTGTCCGACGGCGAGATGCCGAACCTCAGCCCCTGCCGTTGAAGACGGGGGACGCCTGCCGTCCGGCCGGCCCGGCCGAGACGCGCACGCAATCGCGGCCGCCGCCCTTGGCCTGATAGAGCGCCTCGTCGGCGCGCCGCAACAGATCGGAAAAACCCTCACCCGCGCCAAGCTCGGCGACGCCGAAGCTGGCGCTGCAGCGATGCTCGGCCGGCAGGCTGTCGATCGGCAGGGCGCCGAAAGCGCTGCGCGCGCCTTCGGCGAACAGCCGCGCGGCCGCGAGATTGGTGCCCGGCAGGATGATCGCAAACTCCTCGCCGCCGATGCGCCCGGCGACGTGATGGTCGGCCGCCGCCTCGCGCAGGAAGCCGGCGAAGGTCTCGATCACCCGGTCGCCGCAGGCGTGGCCGAAATTGTCGTTGATGCCCTTGAAATGGTCGAGGTCGGCGATCACGAGCGCCACCGGAACGCCACGGCGCGCGGCATCCCTCAGGGTGATTTCGGCATGACGTTCGAAGCCGCCGCGGTTGAGCAGCCTGGACAGCGCGTCGGTTTCCGATTTCGACGTCGCCTCGGCCAGCACGTCGCGCACCAGTATGGCCAGCGCAAGCAGCGCCAGTGCCAGGCCGAAAACGGTGCCGAGCGATTGCGACACCAGCGCGTAGCTCGTCTGCACATAGGATTGCGGGTCGGCGCCGCGGCCGCCCAGCCCATGCGCGATGAAGGGCTTGGAGGCAAACTGCAGCGCGCTGGCCGTCAGCACCGCCATCAGTATGGTGTCGAGCCGCTCGCGCCTTTGCCTTGACGACCAGACGATGCCGAGCGCGGTGAACTGCATGACCGCGTAGGGAAGCTGATAGGCCATCATCGCCGTCAGCGACTGGCGCGGCAATTCCTGCACCAGATAGACGGCGACGGAGGCGATGGCCAGGAAGAACAGCATCGGCCACCAGGGCGGCGCCACGCCGTATTTGTGCGCAAGTCCGCCATTGAAGACGATGGTGGCGCCGAGGAAGACGGCAAAGGCCGCGACCACCGGAAGCCGGGCATTGTCGAAGGCGGGGATGACGAACTCGAGCGCGAAATAGACCATGCCCAGCACATAGCCGAGGGCCAGCCAGCGCGCCGACACCCGGCTTTTGTCGTAGATGGCGATCGTCATGAACGCCGCCGCCAGCAGTCCGGCGACGAACAGGTTGATCACGAGGATGACGTCCGCGCTGCCCATGGTCCAAAAACCCCCGCCGACAGCAAAGCATCGACGGGCGAAAAAGACGTTAACGTGGGGTCATGATTGGGCCGCGTGGCCTCACCCGACGCTGGCGGGCTCCGGCACGAAGACCGTTTCGGGACGCTCATAGGACAGGCGCACGCTGTCGCGGCCGTTCTTCTTGGCCTTGTAGAGCGCGTCGTCGGCGCGGCGCATCAGCGGCGCCAGGCCTTCGTCGCCGGTGCGGGCGGCGACGCCGAAGCTCGCCGTCACCCTGACGCCTCGCGGCAGGCTGGCGACGCCGCCGGACGAATAGAGCGAGCGGATCGCCTCGGCGAACAGGCGGGCCGAGGCCAGGTCGCACAGCGGCAGGAGCACGGCGAACTCCTCGCCGCCGATGCGGCCGGCAGCGCCGCGCGTGCCGGTGGCGAAGCTCAGCTTGGCGGCGAAGTCGGCGATCACCCTGTCGCCGACCGCGTGCCCGTGCTGGTCGTTGAGCGCCTTGAAGTGGTCGAGGTCGGCAAGCACCATGGCGACGGGGAATTTCGCCTTGGCGCACTGGTCGAGCAGCAGCGCCGCCCGCTCCTCGAAGCCGCGGCGGTTGAGCAGGCCGGACAGCGGATCGGTATGGGTCTCGGCCTTCAGCGCCTTCAAGACGTCGAGCGCGGCCGCCGAGAACAGGGAAAGCGCGATCAGCAGCGACAGCAGCGCATGCGAGAGCAGCGCCGTCGTCCAGTAGGACGAGCCGTAGAATCCGTCATAGCTCGGGAACGGCCCGTGCACGATGACGACGATCAGGGTTCGGACGACGAAGTTCAATCCCGAAAGCAGCGACAGCACGAACAGGATCTTCTCGGTCGGACCGTTGCCGCGCACCGTGCGCAGTTCCGCGGCGACCAGCAGGCTGAGGGCGCCGAAACCGAAATTCATCGACAGGATGCGCCAGGTGAGATCCGGCTGCACGAACATGAACCATGAAAAGGCGGCGAGCCCGCCGCCGGTGGTGAGCGCGATGCCGACATAGGGGACGCGCCGCCCGTAGCGCGCAACGATGGCGCTGGAGAGGCAGCAGGCGGCCGCCGTGAAGCATATGTTGGAGACAAGCTTGGTCAGCACCATCCCGACAGGAAGGGTGAAATACTGGAACAGGAAGCCGGGGGCCGACAGGCAGTAGCTCGTGGCCAACACCGCCAGGTAGGGGCGATGGCGCTGATGGAACCACAGGACGAGGAACGCGGCGCCAAGCGCCAGCGCGATCGTCGGGTTGAGCAGCGCTATGAGCAGACCCGTGTCCAAACGACTGTGATTTCCCCGCTTACGTGAGGGAAGATGCTAAAGCGCAAGCCCAAACAAGCGGTTAAGCGAAGGCCGCCTTTCCGAAAAAACCGGAGGCGCGGCAAAGAAAAACCCCGAGCCACCTGGATGGTTCGGGGTTTTGACCTCGTCCGTATGCGAATGCCGCGGCTGCTATTTCCAGTCGCGGATGTCGACGAAATGGCCGGCGATCGCGGCCGCCGCGGCCATGGCCGGCGACACCAGATGGGTGCGGCCCTTGAAGCCTTGCCGGCCCTCGAAATTGCGGTTCGAGGTCGAGGCGCAGCGCTCATGCGGCTTCAGCCGGTCGTCGTTCATGGCGAGACACATCGAGCAGCCCGGCTCGCGCCAGTCGAAGCCGGCGGCGAGGAAGATCTTGTCCAGCCCCTCGGCCTCCGCCTGTTCCTTGACCAGGCCGGAGCCCGGCACGATCATGGCGTTGACGCGCGGATTGACCTTTCTGCCCTCGACCACCTTGGCGGCGGCGCGCAGATCCTCGATGCGGCCATTGGTGCAGGAGCCGATGAATACGCGATCGAGTTCGATGTCGGTGATCTTGGTGCCGGGCGTCAGCCCCATATAGTCGAGCGCGCGCAGCTTCGACGAGCGCTTGTTCTCGTCGGTGATCTCTTCCGGATTGGGCACGAAGCCCTGCACCGAGACCACATCCTCGGGCGAGGAGCCCCAGGAGACGATCGGCGGCAGCTTCTGCGCGTCGAGCACGACCACCTTGTCGAAATGCGCGCCTTCATCCGAATGCAGCGTCTTCCAATAGGCAAGTGCGGCATCCCAGGCCGCGCCCTTGGGCGCGCGCGGCTTGTCCTTGACATAGGCGAAGGTCGTCTCGTCCGGCGCGATCAGGCCGGCGCGCGCGCCGCCCTCGATCGACATGTTGCAGATCGTCATGCGGCCTTCCATCGACAGCGCGCGGATCGCCTCACCGGCATATTCGATGACGTAGCCGGTGCCGCCGGCGGTGCCGATCTCGCCGATGATGGCGAGGATGATGTCCTTGGCGGTGACGCCTTCCGGCAGCGTGCCATCGACGCGCACCAGCATGTTCTTGGCCTTGCGCTGGATCAGCGTCTGCGTCGCCAGCACATGCTCGACTTCCGACGTGCCGATGCCATGCGCCAGCGCGCCGAAGGCGCCGTGCGTGGAGGTGTGGCTGTCGCCGCAGACGATGGTCATGCCGGGCAGGGTGAAACCTTGCTCCGGGCCGATGATGTGGACGATGCCCTGGCGGATGTCGTTCTCGGAATAATAGTCGATGCCGAAATCCTTGGCGTTCCTGGCCAGCGCCTCGACCTGGATGCGGCTTTCCTCGTTCTTGATGCCGAACTTGCGCTCGGGCGAGGTCGGCACATTGTGGTCGACCACGGCCAGCGTCTTTTCCGGATGCCGGACTTTTCTGCCGCTCATGCGCAGGCCCTCGAAGGCCTGCGGGCTGGTCACCTCGTGAACGAGATGGCGGTCGATGTAGAGCAGGCAGGTGCCGTCGTCCTGGCGGTCGACCAGATGGTCGTCGAAGATCTTGTCGTAGAGGGTGCGCGGTGCGCTCATGTGCGTAAATCCGTCGATATGAAAAAGGGAAGAAGCCGGTGCCGGGCCATGCAAGCCCGGCAAGGGCGACGAGGCGAAGACGGCCTAGCTAAGTCGGCTGGTGAGCGCGCCGCAAACGCGCGCGGCAAATCGCGACGGCAGGCGCTTTCTGTCCTGCAGCACGAAACCCTTGTAGGCCGGATCGCCGAAAAGCTCTTCCATGGCGCTGCTCATATCAATGTTTGCCGATTTCGGCAATCGGCAGGCATTTGCGGCTTAGACACCGAACGTCAGCGCTGCCCCTCACCTGCCTGCCGGCACCCTCTCCCCGTATAGTGACGGGGAGAGGAACGCTCTCATAGGCGATTTCGCCAATTGCTAAAGTTTGGATGAAGAGAGCCGGCGTTGCGGCCAGCCCCTTCTCCCCGTCACTATACGGGGAGAAGTGCCCGGCAGGGCGATGAGGGGCGGCGCCGACATCGGTGATTGGCGCTCACACCACCTCAAACACAAACGTCTTCACCAAGGCCTCCGGATCGCCGATCGCATAGCAGCGGAACCACGGGCTTTCCTCGACCGGGCGCCATTTCTTCGCCTGCGTGAGCTCATCGAAGACATCTTGAAATCCGCCGCTCTCGAACACCTGGTCGCGCACCGTGAAGATGGCGTGGCCACCGCGTCGGGTGATGTGCACCAGCTCATGCAGGCCAGATGCCGGCGCATGGCCGATGGTGAACACGCCGGTCGAGAAGAAGGCGCGGAAATGGCCGTCCGGCCAAGGCAGCGGCCCGCCGAGCATCGCCTTCTTCAGCTCGCTGTAGGCGTTGCGGCTGCCGGCGATCTTCAGCATGTCGTCGGAGAGATCGAGCCCGGCAATGTCGGCATAGCCAAGCGCCTTCAGCGACGGGCCGGAGAGGCCGGTGCCGCAGCCGGCGTCGAGCAACGGGCCTTCGCCGACAGGCACATGGCGCGCCACCCAGGCGGTGATCAGGAACGGCAGCAGATAGCCGAGCGAGGCGGTCTCGCTGTCATAGGTCGCGGCCCATTCGGCATAGGCCTTGGCGAACGCCTCCGGCGTGTCGGCCGTATAGACGGAATCCAGCGCCGCATTGGCCTTGTCGAAATCCACCAAATTGTCCTCCTCCGCTGGCGCGCGGGACGGATCGTAGCGCGGTCCTTGTTGGACTTCTATTCCTGGTGCTGGCGGCGCAGCCGCTGCTCCAGCGCCCTGAGCGCCAGCGACAGGCCGACGGTGAGGATCAGATAGATATAGGCGACGATCGAATAGGTCTCGAAGAAGCGGAACGAACCGGCGGCATAGACCTTGCCCATCTGGGTGATGTCGGCGACGCCGAGCACCGAGACCAGCGAGGAATCCTTGACCATGGCGACGAAGTCGTTGCCGAGCGGCGGCAGGATGGTGCGGATCGCCTGCGGGAAGACGATCAGCCGGAAGCGCTGCGCGCGTGTCAGTCCGAGCGCCTTGGCCGCCTCGATCTGGCCCTTCTCGACCGACTGGATGCCGGCGCGGAACACTTCCGAGATGAAGGCGGAATAGCCGATGGTCAGCGCCATGATGGCGCGCCACAAAAGCGAGACGTCGCGCACCAGCAATTCGCCGAGATAGCCGGCGCTTTGCAGCGGCGCGGTCAGCGCGTTCCACGCAGCGACGACGGCCGGCGCGCCGGCGAACGCGATCCAGAACAGCAGCACCAGGATCGGCACGCCGCGGATGATCTCGACATAGAAGCGGGCGATCTGGCGAAGCACCCGCGAGCTCGACAGCCCCATCAGGGCGATGCCGAGCCCGATCGCCGAGGCCAGCGCGAACGCGACCACGGTGACGAAGACGGTGATGCCGATGCCCTTGGCGACGGTGGCGAAGACCTGGGCGTAGAGGTCGCTCGACGCAATGAACAGCGCCGCCGCCAGCGCCAGCGCCAGGGCGGCGGCCAGCCACCAGGGGAATTCGGCTTTGGCGGAGGAGGTTGCGGGCATCAGGCGGCGGCGCCTGAGAGGTAGTCCCGAGAGGACTGCGCCAAGGCACCCCTCTCTGGCCTGCCGGCCATCTCCCCCTCAAGGGGGGAGATCGAACTTCGCGTTGGCTTTCGCCAATCACCAACGTTGAATGAAGAGCACCGTCGGCGGAGCTGCCAATCTCCCCCCTTGAGGGGGAGATGCCCGGCAGGGCAGAGAGGGGGGCCTGGGCGCAATGTCAGCGCAATTTCCTGCAAACCCACTGCGCGCACCAAGACGAGCTCACTGCCCCATCTTGTAATCAAGGAACCACTTCTTGTTCAGCGCATCGAGCGTGCCGTCGGCCTTGAGCGAGGCAATCGCGGCGTTGACCGGTTTCACCAAATCCGATCCCTTGGGGAAGATGAAGCCGAAATCCTCGGTGCCGAGCGGCCCGCCGATCAGCTTCAGCTTGCCTTCCGAAGCGTCGACATAGCCCTTGCCGGCGGTGCCGTCGGTCAGCACCACGTCGACGTCGCCCGACTTCAGCGCCTGCACCGTGGCGCCGAACGTCTCGAACAGCTTTATGCGCGGGTTCTGCTCGTTGCCGTCGAGCACGCTGTAGACGGCGGTGTAGAAGGGCGTGGTGCCTGCCTGCGCGCCGATCAGCCCGTCCTTGAAGGCGCCGAAGGTCTTGGCGTCTGTGAAGCGGCTTTCATCGCCGCGCACCAGCATGAACTGCTCCGAACGCATATAGGGGTCGGAGAAGTCGACCTTCTCCTTGCGGTCGTCCTTGATGGTGATGCCGGTCATGCCGATGTTGTACTGGTTGTCGGAAACCGCCTGGATCATCGCGTCCCAGGAGGTGTTCTGGTACTCGACCTTGAAGTTCAGCCGCTTGGCGATCTCGTCCATCGCGTCATATTCCCAGCCGATCTGCTTGCCGGTTTTGGAATCGATGAACTGCAGCGGCGGATAGGCGTTCTCCGTCACCACCACCACCTTCTTGCCGCCGAGGTCGGGCAGCGTCTCGGCCAACGCGGTGACAGGCGCGAGAAGGCAGGCCAGCACGGCTGCCAGCAGCAGTTTCGATTTTGTCATGACACGCTCCAGAACTTGAAACGCCCCACGAAGGTGCGGGGCTTGCAGGAAAATCCGGCGCCGACTTTAGCTTTCCGCAAGCGCCTTGCAAGTCGATCCGCAACGCCACGTGGCTGAAGCTGATCCCATGCTCACGACGAAGCGGATTTGCAGCATCTTCGGCGGGCGTCTATTCCGTTGCCTCGCGCAAGCCGGCGACGAGACGGGTTAGCGTTCCATGCAGGGCCTT
>NZ_RZOS01001609.1:0-382 GCF_004022605.1 Mesorhizobium sp. M4B.F.Ca.ET.089.01.1.1 | reverse complement strand
CGGCTACTCAGTTCGGCGTCAGGTCGGAGGTTGCAAATGATGGCAAATCTGAGAGAGGTCCTTGATCTTCTATGGCGATGGAACCGCGAGCCGGTGCCCGAACCGCCGTCGCCGGTCGACGCGATCGTGCGCATACTACGTGAAACCAACAAGGCCGAAAAAGTGAATGATCCGCGTCAGAGCTCCCGCGATTAGTCTGCGCAGGACAGGAGCAGCCGGATCACGTACGGCGCTCTGAGTGGCTTTGCGTGCAACGGCCAATCAGAAGGCTGCGGGGTTTCCATTCTTACAAATTGGAGATTGGTTCCAGGATTGCCGACCCATCGCGGAAACAATCGAATTGGCAGCCGATGTCGCCAGCTCCGAGACGGTCGCGACAGAT
>NZ_RZOS01001608.1:0-382 GCF_004022605.1 Mesorhizobium sp. M4B.F.Ca.ET.089.01.1.1 | reverse complement strand
ATGCCGATGTCGAAGGCGAGGCACATGCCGAAACCGCCTATGGAAGCGCGCAATCATCACACGCGGCCGCCTTGCGCCTCTGATGACGCAAAAGCCGCGCAACCAACTCGACAGTTCTTTTGAGGTTGCGCTAACATGGCCGGCGTTGGCGCCGATCGTTTATCGGATCGAGGTTCGCAAAAAAAGGGCGGCATTGCTGCCGCCCCTCGTTGCGAAAGCTGCCAGAGCTGGATTAGAAATCCATACCGCCCATGCCGCCCATGCCGCCGCCACCCATGCCGCCAGGCATGCCGCCGCTGCCAGCCGACTCCTTCTTCGGAGCCTCCGCGATCATGGCTTCGGTGGTGACCAGCAGGCCGGCCACCGAGGCCGCGTCCTGGAG
>NZ_RZOS01001607.1:0-382 GCF_004022605.1 Mesorhizobium sp. M4B.F.Ca.ET.089.01.1.1 | reverse complement strand
CCGCTGCACGACCTGTGGATAGTAATCGATTGTTCACCATAAGCCGGCAATCTGATTGAGGGTGATCTAATCACACCCAAAACTGACTCTGCGTCATTCGTGACGCACCCCCGCCGAGGCCGGCGGCCGACGTTTTCAAGTAACCCCAATGCGCCCCAGCAAAAGTATACGTCGGTCGGCCGGTTCTTCTCTCTATTGGGTGTTATCCCCTTCGTCCCGCTCTACATCAGCGCCGTCTACGCTCGGTAGGCATGGCTGCCTGCGTGCTGATGGCGGCATGGGCGTCTACATGCTGTTGAACCAATGCGAAACCCGCTGCCGAGGGGACGGCAGCGGGCTTGGCTCAACAAGGCTAGCCGGAAGAGGGGATTTGGGACACAAG
>NZ_RZOS01001606.1:0-382 GCF_004022605.1 Mesorhizobium sp. M4B.F.Ca.ET.089.01.1.1 | reverse complement strand
GCAATCCAGTGTGTTCTCGATCCCCTCGCGCGCGGCGCTTTATGCCGAGATCGATGATTTCACCACGCTCGAGGCCTGGTATGAAGCGCATCGCCGCGCCAGCGAAGTCGCCAAGGCGAGTTCGGATCCGCCGCGTGGCGTGTCGATCCAGGCCTTCGGCATATTCTCCAAGATCCGCGAGATCGATTCCCTGCTGATCGCGCGGCCGGACCTGCGCGACCGCGTCTTCGAATCGCATCCCGAGGTCGCCTTCTGCCGGCTGAACGGCGGCAAAGCCATGGCGCTGCCGAAAAAGGTCAAGGGCGCGATCAACCCCGCCGGCATGGAGGAGCGCAAGGCGCTGCTATGCCGGCATGGCTATGAAAAGAGCTTCCTCGACCAG
>NZ_RZOS01001605.1:0-383 GCF_004022605.1 Mesorhizobium sp. M4B.F.Ca.ET.089.01.1.1 | reverse complement strand
GCTCACGGATGCCGCGCGGTACCATCCAGCGGTTTACGGCCAGCGCCGACACTTCTGCGACGCTCAATAGGTTGCTGTAGTCAGGATCGGCGCCGCTCCCACGGAGGATGTCGACCGTGTTGGCGGCCAGGCTGCACAGGAACACTTGCCGCTGAATGCCGTGTTTTAGCAGCGAGTCTTTGAAGCCCAGCCGCGTCAGCGCCGCCTTGATGGTGCGCAGCCGCCAGTTCGGTCCCTTGCCGTACTCATGGTGGTCGGCGTAGCCGTGATTGAGCTGCCGGAGATAGGTTCGCAGTTTCTCAAACAGGGCGTCTGTAATATGGAAGTGCCCCCAGCCGATGGTATAACCCACCGGCTGAAAGTACCGCGTGCCGCCAAGGGCC
>NZ_RZOS01001604.1:0-383 GCF_004022605.1 Mesorhizobium sp. M4B.F.Ca.ET.089.01.1.1 | reverse complement strand
GTTCGGCCGGCTTCAGGACGAGGGAATTTCCTCCCGCCAGGGCGGGCGCCAACTTCCACATCGCGACGAACAGAGGGAAGTTCCAGGGAATGACGCCACCGACGATGCCGATCGGCTCGCGCACGATCATCGACACGACGTCACGCGGCGCCGGCGACATCTGATCATAGATCTTGTCCGTCGCCTCCGCATGCCAGCGGAGCGTCTCGACGGAGTCGGGCAAGTCGACACTGAGGGAATCGTTGATCGGCTTGCCGCAATCGAGCGTTTCGATGAGCGCGAGTTCGGCGCTGTGCTTTTCGATCAGATCGGCAAAGCGCAGCAGGACTTTCTTGCGCTCCCGCGGCGGCATGCCCGACCAACTGCCGGCCTCGAAACTGCGG
>NZ_RZOS01001603.1:0-383 GCF_004022605.1 Mesorhizobium sp. M4B.F.Ca.ET.089.01.1.1 | reverse complement strand
CGATACGGCTGTTCAACGAAGTGAAACATCATGACTGCCAAGGCGAGAGACAGGAACCCGACGAGAACAGCCTCTTTCGGCAGCAGCGGCCGCAGAAGGCCATACTCACAGAATACGATCAGGGGCCAGTGCACTAGGTAAAGTGAATAGCTGATGCGCCCGACATAGGCTGCGGGGCCATTGCGTAAAACAAGCGCCACATGTCGTGAGCGATCCGCGTAAAGCACCATCGCGGCTCCGACTGTAGGCACGAGCACATTGAGGGCGGGTGCGTGCGCCGTGTCGTCCAGAAAGAAGACGGCGCTGCCTATGAGCACCAATCCAAGCAAGGCGAGGAGTTCGTGGGTAGCCAAGGCTCGCGGGTGTGGAAGCCAGACCAATAC
>NZ_RZOS01001602.1:0-384 GCF_004022605.1 Mesorhizobium sp. M4B.F.Ca.ET.089.01.1.1 | reverse complement strand
ATCTCGGGCTGCTCAAACTCGGGTTGCTCGGTTCGATGACCGGCATTGTCCTGGCGCATACCATCGGCGCTATCGGCTATGTCCTCGTAATCGTATCGGCGTCGCTGGCGAATTTCGACCCGCAGCTGGAGCAGGCAGCTATGAGCATGCGGGCTGGGCCGCTGCAGACCTTCATGAGGGTGACGCTGCCGCTGATTCGGCCGGGTATAATCGGCGGCGCTGTGTTCGCGTTCCTTCACTCCTTTGATGAGGTCGTCATTACATCTTTGGTAGGAGGGATCTCGATGCGCACCCTGCCGCTAAAGATGTGGGAAGATATTCGCCACCAAATCGACCCTACCATTGCCGCAGTAGCGACGCTGTTTATCCTTTTGCCCCTGGTCG
>NZ_RZOS01001601.1:0-384 GCF_004022605.1 Mesorhizobium sp. M4B.F.Ca.ET.089.01.1.1 | reverse complement strand
GAGTACAGGGAAAAATTTCATTTCATCTATCAATTCTTGCAGATGAATATAATAAGGAAGTCCTAATACACTTAATTGCGCGAATTCTGGTCAATTTTACTCAATATTGTTTGTTTCTGAAAATGTCCTGCCAAAAGATTGGGCAGGTTGTCGCGAGACCGCGCATTTGTTTTCGCGCAGCCTTCTCACCGGAGCGAATCGTCGCCTGCCATGCCTCGTCGCCGATCGCCCAGGCGGCCGATCGCCCAGGCGGCGGCCGATCGCCGGCCTGAGCGTCCGCTCCGGAAACTACAGGCTGAAGCATTACGCACGGCGGGAAGCGCAGGTCGTGGTCGGCAAGGTCTCGCTTCTTCAAGCGCCGCTCGGCGTGCCTTGGGGAATGCC
>NZ_RZOS01001600.1:0-384 GCF_004022605.1 Mesorhizobium sp. M4B.F.Ca.ET.089.01.1.1 | reverse complement strand
GCCTTTCTGATCGAGGAGGAAGGCACGGCGTCGAGCTTCCAGGGACTTCTGGAGACCTTTGTCGCCAAGGGATTGCCGTCAAGCCTCTACAGCGATCGTGGCAGACACTATTTCGTGACGCTCAAGGCGGGCGGGGCTGTCGACAAGATTCGCATGACCCAGGTCGGTCGGGCGCTCGAGCGGCTCGGCATCGAACATATTCCAGCCTATTCGCCTGGAGCCAGGGGCCGCTCCGAGCGGATGTTCTCAACCTTGCAGGACCGACTGCCGAGGGAACTGGCACTGGCCGGCATGGCTGATATCGAGGCCGCCAACCGCTTCGTCGCACAGACCTATCTGCCGGCTCACAATGCCCGCTTCGCCAGGCCCGCCGCGGTTGAAGAC
>NZ_RZOS01000015.1:0-34235 GCF_004022605.1 Mesorhizobium sp. M4B.F.Ca.ET.089.01.1.1 | reverse complement strand
CGGCGACATCGACCGTGCCGACCTCGCCCGCCGCATCCAGGAAGCCAAGGAAGACGCCGCCGACGCCAAGGACGACCAGGCGCGCAGCAAGGCGGAACAATTCCTTAGCCAGCTCACCACGCTGGAAGGCGCCATCCTGCCGGCCTGAGGTTCAGTTCTCACAAACGATTGAGAAAGCGGGGCATGCCCCGCTTTTTTGTTTGCCCTGGCCGTCCAATGGGCAACGACTATTCATCGCGCCAAGTGGTAACCATGTCCGCAGGTAAACAGGGGCGAGCGTCTCCCTAAAGGAGTCTCGGCTTAGTCAGCCTCAATGCCGTCTATGCCAAGGGCGGCGAAGGCCAGGGTGGGGCCGTCGCGGCGCAAGTGGACGAGATGGACCGCCACGAGTTCAATCAAGGTCTGGCGCTCGGCGTGGTCCCTGGCGAAGCCTGCGAGATCGAACACGGCCGTCACGGTTTCGTTCGCCGGCAGCTGCTGGCTCAAAAGTTCCGTCAGCGGCGCGTCGAGCGGATCCGTGAAATGGGCTTCCGGCAAGGCCTTGCCGCGCGCCGCGCAGGCGGCGATCCAGGCGGCCACCACCAGTGTGAGATGGACCATCTCGGTGCCGGCTTCCAGGCACTCCAAGACTGACGCCACGATGCGCTGCGGCAGTTTCTGGCTGCCGTCATTGGCGATCTGCGCGGTGCGGTGGGCAAGCGCGGTGTTCGAAAAACGTTGGGCGAGTTCCGCCGTGTAGGCGCTGGTGTCGAGCCCCGCATCCTCGGGCAGCGTCGAAATGGCCTCGGCCCACAGGCGATCGACGAACTGCCGGATCGCCGGATCGGCGAAGGCGCGGTCGACGGTCGCATGGCCGCTGAGCAGGCCGAGATAGGCGATGCCCGAATGCGAACCGTTGAGCAGTCTCAGCTTCATGTCCTCGAAGGGACCGACATCGGCGACCATGGTGACGCCGAATTTTTCCCAGGTCGGCCTGCCTGCTGGAAAATCGTTTTCGACCACCCATTGGCAGAACGGCTCGGTCATCACCGGCCAGGCATCCTCGACGCCGAGCTCGACCGCGATGCGTGTCCGGTCGGCGTCCGTGGTCGCCGGCACGATGCGGTCGACCATGCTCGACGGGAAGGCCACGTCGTTTGCGATATGGCTGGCAAGAGGGGCATCGCCCTGTGGGGCGAGCCCGGCATCGCCCTGTCGGGCGAGCTGGACATCGCCCTGTCGGGCGAGTCCTTGATCGCGAAGCGCGGCGAACTCGACCAGCAACCGGTGCAGCGTGGCGCCGTTGGCCGGCAGGTTGTCGCAGCAAAGCACGGTGAAAGGCGGCGTGCCGGCGGCGCGGCGGCGCGCCAGCGCTTCGGTCAGGAAACCATGCGCCGTGCGCGGCGATCCCGGATTGGCCAGATCGTGGACGATGTCGGGGTGGGTTTCGTCGAGCCGGCCGTCGGCGGCCCTCAGATAGGCCTTCTCGGTGATCGTCAGCGTGACGATGCGGGTGCGCGGGTCGATCAGCGCGGCCAGCACCGCGCCTGGGTCCTCGGGCGCCACCAGCATCGACTGGATCGAGCCGATGACGCGCAGGCTCTCGCCGCCGCTGTCGCGGATCGCCAGCGTGTAGAGCCCGTCCTGCGGCGCCAGCGCATCGCGTGTGTCGGCGCTGCGCAGCGAGACACCGACAATGCCCCAGTCACGCTCTCCCGCCGCCAGGCAGTCGTCGACATAGGCGGCCTGGTGGGCACGGTGGAAGGCGCCGACTCCGAGATGGACAATGCCCGGCGCGATGTCGGCCCGATCGTAGGCGGGAACCGAAAGCTGATTTGGCAAGGACCGCAGCGTCCCATCGGAGAGACGGTCGTGGGTCATGGCACCAAAAACGCTGGGAGGTTTCGGCGGAGCGGCATGCGGATGTCCCCGTGCGATGGATCGGATGCGGGGTATCATCTGTTCCCCAATGCCGCAAGCAGGCGGGTGGATGCCGGCCGCGTTGACATCGTTCCTGCCCGACCGTACCGATTGTCCATCCTTTGGGAGCCGCTATGTCCATGATCGCGCTACCGATCCGGATCTGCTGTTCCCCTCCGAGGCGGATGCGTGCGTTGCCGGCGCGCTTTGCGCCGGCGTGGAAAAGCTGCCCCATCGTCAGCCCGCACGGTCATACACAGGCGAACTGGCTTTTGCGCTGCTTGGACGCGATCACGGAGGCACGGCGTCATCGATGACAGACAAATGTTGGATATCATGAGCAGGACAGGGCCCGATCTTTCCGCCTTCAGCCTCACCGGCAAGCGCATCCTGGTCACCGGCGCCAATACCGGCATCGGCCAGGGCATCGCGGTGTCGGTCGCCCGTGCCGGCGGCGCGGTGATCGGCGTCGGCCGCTCGGCGATGGATGAGACCGCCGAAAGGATAGAGGCGGCCGGCGGGCGCTTCGAGGCGGTGCGCTGCGACCTTGCCGACTCGACGGCCGCGCAGGCGATGCTCGACCGGGTCTGGCACGACAGCGGACCGCTCGACGGCCTGGTCAACAATGCCGGTATCATAAGGCGGGCCGATGCGGTCGAGCTGACGGAGGCCGACTGGGACGACGTCATCGACGTCAATCTGAAGACGGTGTTCATGCTGAGCCAAGGTTTTGCCCGGAATGTGCTTGCCGAACCCGGACGGCGCGGCAAGATCGTCAACATCGCTTCGGTGCTGAGCTTCCAGGGCGGCATCCGCGTCGCCTCCTACACGGCCTCCAAGCACGGCGTGCTCGGCATCACCCGGCTGCTCGCCTGCGAGTGGGCGCAAAAGGGCATCAACGTCAACGCCGTCGCGCCCGGCTATATCGAGACCAACAACACCGAGGCGCTGCGCGCCGATCCCGATCGCAGCGCCTCGATCCTGGCGCGCATCCCGGCCGGGCGCTGGGGGCGGCCGGAGGACATCGGCGACGCCGCCGCGTTCCTGCTCGCGCCGGCGTCCGACTATATGCATGGCGCCGTAGTGCCGGTGGATGGCGGCTGGCTGGCGCGCTGAGAGAGGCGAGATGACCGTGACGAAGATATTCTCGCATGCCGGCGAGGCTGCATGGACGCCGACGCCGGACGGCAACCGCCGGCGCGTGCTCCTCCACACGGACGAGCTGATGATGGTCGAGTTCGGCTTCGACAAAGGTGGCGTCGGCGCGCTGCATTCGCACCCGCATGTGCAAGCGAGCTACGTCGCCGAAGGCCGCTTCGAGGTGACCGTCGACGGCCGGACCGAAATCCTGGAAGCGGGCGGCGGCTTCATCGTCCCGTCCAATCTGCTGCACGGCGTCAGGGCGCTGGAAGCCGGGCGCCTGGTCGACAGCTTCACGCCGCACCGGGCCGATTTCCTCGGCTGATTTTCTGACGGTAATCTAGCGGGGCAAGGCGTGGTCGCGTCGGCTCGCGGCGAGCAAGCGATGCGTGGCCTCGATAATCGCCTCGGCCGGCGTATCGGAGACTTTCGCCGATCTCCCGCGCCTTGGCGCGGTGACCACCTCGACGGTGTTCGACAGCGGCCGCCACCGCTCCATGTTGGCGCCGTTGTTGATGATCACCGTCGGGGTCATGACCGTGGCGAACAGATGTCCCAGGCCGCCCTCCATGCCGACATAAGCGGCAGCCATTTCGCCGAGCGCAAGCAGCAGGTCGCCGAAGGCTTCGGCATCGAGCCCAAGCTCCGGGCCGACCAGTTGAAGACGGGCTTCCTTCGCGGCAAGGGTCTGCGGGCTCGGTCCCCTGCCCGGGGTGACCAGATAGAGCACCCGGTAGCCGGCATCGATGAGGTTGCCGGCGACGGCGGCGACCTGGGCGTCGCCCATGAACTTGTTGCCCTTGGCGTTGCCGCCAAGAAGGATGAGCGGACGCTGGTCCGCGCCGCGCAACTGACGCGCCAGGGCGCGGGCAGCCTGCGGAACCTCCAGCCTGTGGTCGAATGGCAGATGCCTGCCGGCCAGCCGCTCCACCAACCGATGGTAGCGCCAGGCATTGTGTTCGGGACGCAGCGTCCATCTGACGCCCGGACGCCAGGACAGCATATAGCCGGCAAAATTGGGCTCGTAGCGAATGCCGCGGCCGATGAGCTGCAATCCGGTCAGCAGCAGGCCGGGCACACCGGTGCGGAAATCGACGAGCGTCGTTTGCGCGCCGCGCGGCTTGAACTCGGCGAGAACAGCCGAAAGCGGCGTCACCGGCCTGAAATCGTCGATGAGGGAAGCGGCGTGCTTGCGCAAGACACCGGTAAGCGAGGAGTTGCCCATTGTGCCATAGACGATGTGGCTCTGCGGGAAGGCCGTTCTTGCGGCGCGCAATGCCGGCAGCCTTAGCAATCCGTCGCCGAGGGCGTCGTTGCGGGCGTAGAAGATCAGCAGCGGTGCGGTCGAATCCATGCCGGTGCGGAATCCGTGGCTCGATCCCAGGGCAAAAGGCCTCGATCAAGGCGCTCTGGTCCAGCCGCTGATACTGAAGCCGTCCTGGCGAGTCAAAGGCGATCTGCCGCGCATGCAGGAGCAGAAAACCCGCGCCTCCGGGGAGGCGCGGGTATGTTGCCTGGGCGCGTGTCGCGCCGCGGTACTCAAAACATCACCGCAGGACTGGGACGGTGCCGCAACATGGTGAAGATAGGTTTAACGCGAGCTCGATCGAGGTGCTCCAGCCTGTGGATAAACCAGGCCATTTGCAGGCATCTGGAAATGCACGTATCTGACCATGTACGCGGGCGGAGAGGCAAAGCTTGAACGAAGGCCGCAAAGGGGCTTTTCAGCTTGGGACTCGGTTGGTCCTTGCGGCGCGGCGGCACGGGCCCATCATCACGCCGGGCATGCTGCCGGGCGACGACGGCGCCAACATCAACGGCCCGTCGCTGATCAGGGTCCCCGACTGGCTGCCGGGCCGGCTCGGCGCCTATTATCTCTATTTCGCCCACCACACCGGCACATACATCCGGCTCGCCTTCGCGGATTCGCCGCAGGGCCCGTGGCGGGTCCATCCCGGCGGGGCGCTGTCGCTCGACCAGTGCGCGTTCCTGCGAGAACACATCGCTTCGCCGGACGTCCATGTCGACGATCAGGGCCGCCGCCTGGTCATGTATTTTCACGGACCGACCGAGGCCGGCGGCCGCAGGCAGACGAGTTTTGCCGCGACCTCGCGCGACGGCATCCATTTCGAGCCCCATCCTGAGCCGCTCGGGCCATCCTATGCGCGGATCTTCCGTCACGGCGGCTGGTGGTACGGGCTTTTCGGCACCGGCGCGGTCAGGCTGTCGCGCTCCAGCGACGGGCTTTCGGGCTTCGAGCCGGGCCCCGTGCTGTTGCCTGCCTCGGGCCGCCGTCTCTCCCCCAGGCATGTCGCCGTGCAGACATGCGGCGAGCAGCTCAGGATCTACTACACGCGCCGGGGCGATGCGCCGGAGCGGATCCTCTACGGGACCGTCGATCTTGCCCGCGACTGGCGCAGCTGGAAGGTGCAGGGCAAGGCCGAGCTGCTGCGGCCATCATGCGGGTTCGAAGGCAACGACGAGCCCGTCCGGCGCAGCCGCATGGGAGCGGCAAAAGGCCGCGAAAACGCCCTGCGCGATCCGGCGATCTTCGAGGAAGACGGCCGGACATGGCTGCTTTATGCCGTCGCCGGCGAGAGCGGCATCGCGCTGGCCGAAATCCATCAAGAGCATGAGGGGATGGCGGAACGGCTTGCCAGAACCCTTCGCCGGGCCGCCTCGCCGCTGTCGGAACGGCTTCGACGCCTCGGCATCCGGACCAAGGCGCCCAGGCGGATATTCATTGCCGGCTGCGCGCGCAGCGGAACCACGCTCGCTCGCCGGCTGATGGGCTGCTTCGACGATACCTATGTCCATGAATTCGAATCGCCGTTCCCGAAGCTGCTCGAACTGAAGCGCCCGCATGCCAATCTCGTCGTCAAGCGCACCGCCGAGAGCCATGAGCTGCTATGGCAACTTCCCGCCGGCATCGGCCTCATCTATTGCGTGCGCCATCCTTTCGACGTGCTGACCAGCGCGCATCCGCAGACGGTGCATCTGCGCCCCTTCCATGTCACGACCGAACGCTGGGAGGCGGAGTATGCCGGTTTGATCCGGTTGCGCGAAGCCCAGCCGGCGCGACAGATCCTCTATTTGCGCTATGAAGAACTGATTGCCGAGCCGGATGCCGAACAGGCGCGGATCGCCGGCGCGTTCGGCATTGCGCCGGCGATCCGCTTCAGCGCCGATGCGAACAATCCGATCCGCGCAACCTCGTTGCGGAAATGGGAACGCAATGCGGCGCTCAGGACCTATCTCCAGGGTCTGCCGCCGGCCTTCCTCGCCCGCGTCGAGATGTTCTGCCGCGAATTCGGTTATGAGCTGCCGGCGGACGTGAATGCCGGAAGGGGCGAACCTGGAGAGTGAGTCGCATCGGGCGCCTGCAACGGCGCACGGTCCGCCGCTTGAAGCCGACCAGAACGCAGGCGACGTACGCGGCGGGTGGCGCCCGGGCGATCTTGCCTTTAAGACCATGGCCTCGACCAAACCGGGGACCATCGGGTGATGCACAGATCGGCGGCGAGCGTCCCGGCGGATGGACGGGATGCCAAGCATCGCGTCCTCAAGGACGTGTTCGGTTTCGACGATTTTCGTCCCGGCCAGGCCGCGGTGATGGAGGCGCTGCTTGCCGGGCGCCACGTGCTGGCAGTGATGCCGACCGGCGCCGGCAAGTCGCTCTGCTACCAGGTCCCGGCGCTGGTGCTGGGCGGGCTCACCATCGTCGTGTCGCCGCTGGTGGCGCTGATGCAGGACCAGGTCGCGGCGCTGCGCCTGGCAGGGGTCGCTGCCGACACGATCAATTCATCGCTCGACCGCGACGCCAACGTCGCCGCCTGGCGCCGCGTCGCGTCGGGCCAGACGCGGCTGCTCTATCTCGCCCCGGAGCGGCTGATGACCGAGCGCATGCTCGATGCGCTCGCCAGGCTCGACGTCCGCCTGATCGCCGTCGACGAGGCGCATTGCATCTCGCAATGGGGGCCGGCGTTCCGGCGCGAATACGAGGACCTGTCGCGGCTCGGCGGCATCTTCCCGGATGTGCCGGTCATCGCGCTGACGGCGACGGCGGACGAGGGGACGCGCGCCGACATCGAAGCCCGGCTGTTCGCCGGACGCGTCGAGACCCTGGTGCTGGGCTTCGACCGGCCGAACATCAAGCTTGCCATCGAGGCCAAGCAGGATAGCAAGCGCCAGCTGCTGCGCTTCGTCGAGCGGCATCCGGGGCGCAGCGGCATCGTCTACTGCCTGTCACGCCGGAAGACGGAGGAGATGGCGGCCTTCCTCGAGAAGAACGGCGTCACCGCGCTCGCCTATCACGCCGGCATGAGCAAGGAGGCGCGTGAAGCGAATCAGAACGCCTTCATGACGCTCTCCGGCGTGGTCATGGTGGCGACCATCGCCTTCGGCATGGGCATCGACAAGCCGGATGTCGCCTATGTCTTCCACACCGACCTGCCGGGCAGCCTCGAAGCCTATTACCAGGAGATCGGCCGCGCCGGCCGCGACGGCAGGGCGGCGGAGGCGCATATGCTGTTCGGCCTCGGCGACATCCGCACGCGCCGCATGTTCATCGACGATGAGGACGCCGCGCCCGAGCACAAGCGGCGTTCGCATGGCCGGCTCGACACGCTGATCGGCTATTGCGAGACGGCGCAGTGCCGGCGCCAGGTGCTGCTCGGCTATTTCGGCGAACAGGCCGAGCCGTGCGGCAATTGCGACAACTGCCTCGAGCAGGTGCCGCGCGCCGACGGCAGCGCCGAGGCGCGGTTGATCCTTGCCGCCGTCGCCCAGAGCGGCGAACGGTTCGGCGCCGCCCATGTCATCGACATCCTGCTCGGCCATGAGACCGAGAAGGTGCTGGCCAGGAGCCACCAAAAGCTTGCCAGCTTCGGCAGCGGCATGGCGTACAAGCGGCCTGCGTGGCTGTCGCTGATCCGCCAGCTCGTCGCAGGCGGGTTTCTCGTGCCCGATCCGGCCGGCCATGGCGGTATCGCCATCGCCGACAGCGGCCATATGCTCGGTCGCGGCGAGGGCTCGTTCGAGTATCGCGTCGAGACCCGGCACCGCTCCATGCGCGGCAAGGCGCGCTCCGCCGAGGGTGGCGGAGCGGACATGGACGGCGTGGATGCCGCGCTACTCGCCACGCTCAAGACGCTGAGGCTGCGCCTGGCTAAAGAACGCCAGGTGCCGGCCTATGTCGTCTTCTCCGACCGCACGCTGATCGACATGGCCGACCGCCGCCCGCGCGACCTCGACGCCTTCGCCGAGGTGAACGGCGTCGGCGAAGCCAAGCTCAGGGAGTTCGGCGAGGTATTTCTCGAAGCCATCGCCGGGCATGGATCCGGAGCTTGACGGCGCCGATACCCTTCAATAGTGCGCGTAGCCGCTTAGAGGGCATCTCTGCGACGCCGGGTACCTCAAAGGGCCGTCAATGCTGCGGCAGGTACGGAACCTGGACTTTCGCGCCGCCGGTGCGCGCCTCTCGTCTGCTGGACGCAACAATTCAAATGAAAGCGCGGCGTTCATGGGACATCCGACCACATCCGGCGGGAGGCGAACGCGATGAGTTTCTGACTGTTGCCCCAGTGAGACAGTGCAACGGCTGCGCATCATCACCGCGGATGGCACGCAACGGTTGCTGTCAGATTTTCCCTTGGCGTTGATGATAGCTGGCGGGTTCGACGAATCCGAAATCGGCCAGCAAGAACGCCAAATCCCTATATTAGCAAGCTCTTGTATTTCTACTGAAGGAGGAGCATGCTTGTAGAAGGGCGGAGGAGGCCACCAAGGTAAACACGGTGGTCAAAGGGGTTAGGCTATGGAAGCTGTTTGTTACGTCCCCAGTGCATTCTGTCAGTTGTCGTTGCTCGTCAGCGTCGCGACGACGTTCCTCGTCATGACACCGTTCGCGGCTACTCGCCTATTGGTGTTGAGGATGCGCAAGCACTCTATCGGGAAGCTTCAGTTCGCCTAGTTCCCCTTGGGGGAGGATTATCGCGATGCGAACGCTTATGCTCACCCTCGTCGCGGTTGCCGCGTTCTTCGCATGGGACGGGCTGTTGAACGGTGGCCGCTATGCCGATCAGATATTCAACCTCGAATTCCGGCAAGCTGCGCTCAGCCTGCCGAGCGACATTAGCTACGGTTACGAGGGCAAGTTCAACCGCTGACACGGCGTTATGCCGATGGTGGAAAGCGGAGAAGAACCCGCCATAGCGGTGGCTCAGGCCACGTTTCCCGATCGTAAGGCGCATTCCTGGCCGGCAGTTGCCGAACGCCGGTCGGCACGAGCCAAGTTCCGCCGATTTTTTTCACCTTTGTCCCCCGCCGCGGCGAAATTCCTACAAAAGGCATGCTCGGAAAGCCTTAGGTACGGCGCTGCTGGGACCCAGCGCAGTTTTTGAGGGCGTCAGCCCGGGTGGAATGCACGAATGACAATAATCATCGACAATGCCGCAAACTGGCGCGACATCGCGCGCGTCGGAGACGGCGAAAAGCTGGAATTGGCGCCGGCCGCCTGGGATCGCATCGCCTATGCGAACCGCATCGTGGCAAGCCTCGTCGAAAAGGGCATCCGCGCCTATGGCGTGAATACCGGGGTCGGAGCGCTTGCAAGCCAGGTGGTGGCGCCAGCCATGCAGGAGAAGCTGTCGCGCAACATCATTCTCAGCCATGCCTGCGGCGTCGGCGAACTCGCGCCTGAACGCGGTATCCGCGCCATCATCGCGGTGCAGGTGGCAAATTTCGCGCATGGCCATTCGGGCGTGCGGCCTGAGATCGTCCGCAATCTGCTCACCTTCCTCGAGCGCGGCTGCATTCCGGAAGTTCCTTCCCGGGGATCTGCCGGATATCTCACGCACAATGCCCATATCGCGCTGGTGCTGATCGGCGAGGGCATGGCAAGGGTCGCCGGACGCAGGATGAACGGTCGCCAGGCTCTGGCCGAGATCGGCCTGGAGCCGCTGGTGCTGGGCGCCAAGGAAGGCTTGAGCCTCGTCAACGGCACGGCATGCGCTACCGGCCTGACAAGCATTGCGCTGGTGCGCGCCGAGCGTCTGCTGTGTTGGGCCGATGCGGCGGCGGCGCTCACGCTGGAGGCCGCGGGCGGGCAGATGGCGGCCTTCGACGAGCATGTGCTCGCCATGCGGCCGTCGCCCGGCATCGAGGCAGTCGGCACGTCGTTGCGGCGTCTGCTCGATGGCAGCGGGCTGATCGCGGCGGCGCAGGGCAGTCGCACGCAGGATGCGCTCAGCCTTCGCGCGGTGCCGCATGTGCACGGCGCGGCGAGAGAGGTGTTGGAGCGCTCTGCGCAACTGGTCGATCGCGAACTGGCATCGGTAACCGACAATCCCGCGGTCTCCGGCACGATCGATGATCCGAAAGTGTTTTCGCAGGCGCATCCGGTGGCGCCCGCGCTCGGTCAGACCGCCGACAGTTTGACGATCGCGCTGGCGCAGGTTGCCGCCATGAGCGAACGTCGCATCGACCGCCTGGTCAACCCGCTGGTCAACAATCTGCCGGCATTCCTCGCCGCCGAAGGCGGTTGCAATTCGGGCTTCATGATCGCCCAATACACCGCCACGTCGCTAAGCAACGTCAATCGGCGCCTTGCCGCGCCGGCAGCAACCGACGGCGGCGTCACCTCAGGCCTGCAGGAGGATTTCCTCGCCCACCCGACGGTGGCGGCCAACAAGCTTTTGGCCGTCATCGACAACGCCGAATATATTCTGGCGATCGAACTCATGGCAGCCGCGCAGGCGCATGATTTCCTGTCCGACCGCGCGGCACGGGCGCCAGGCACGGATGCCATCTATCGCGCCATCCGCGAGCGCGTCGCGCACTACAGCGATGACCGCCCGCTGTCCTGGGACATGGAAAAGCTGCGCGATTTCATCCGCGAGGCCGATGTGGGGCAGTGAAAGGCAGCTCCGAGCCGCCCGCCTGCGCAAAAGCTTCGGAGGGGCAACCTGCTTCGCACGAGGAGCGGGCTGTTCCCCGAAGCTCGAAGAGCGAGCAGGATGGCGGAGAGGGAGGGATTCGGTTTCACGCCTATCCTGCTGAAAATGCTAATCTTTTCGCGCTTTTTGTTACGCAGTTTGTTACACTGCTACAACTGCGATTTACAATCGCTCTTTTGAGCTCGCCTGCCCAATCCATCTTATCTGTCGAAACCGACGCAATGGCGCGGCGGTGGATTGGGTCACTCTGTCATAGTATCCGCGCTTCATTAAGTTGACGATGCCGTTTAGACTCGGAGCTGATCCTTTCCGGTCGATCACCAGGATTTGGCGCGCGACCCGGCACCGGCGGTTCGTCTTTGTACGTTTGTGTCATCCAGGCCGGATCAACTCGGCCATCAGGCTTCTCACGACTTATGCATGCGTTTCCCACTTTTATTAGCATTCGGTGCGAACCCGCACCCTGCACCAAACCTGCGACGCCTAAGCTATCGTCCTCGACTTGAGCGTTCCCTGCTTCTCGTGGAAGACGCTAAATTCGCTCGTGCGTTATTGCCGGCCAGCAAAGGCTGCGGGTCGGCGGTGAGGGTGTCGAGGAGCGGCGGCCGTTCCCTTTCACTCAATAGTGCCGCCGGCGCCTGGATGGTTTCCACGACGCCGCCCCCGCAATCGTAGCCGTTGTGATGATCATCGTGCATGCGCTGAGCTGTTGGGGACATGCTGATGGCGGTGCCGGAAGCACCGGAGACATGTGATATCTCGGCAGCGGGCAGAGCGGCTTCTCTGTCGCTGCACAGGAAAGCGTAGAGTTCCTTCACGCAAATGCGGGCGTCCTTCTTGTCTTTTTGAAAGGGCGGGACGAGGGGCAACCTGATATCGGCCTTTTGGTAGAACGGACTGCGCTCTTCGTACAGCTGGTCAACCTTCTGCTCGATGTCGGCGCCTTGCAGCAGCGGCCGGCTGGTGTCCCTCTCGAGGCGCCTGCGGAGCTCTTTCAGCTCGGGTGTCGAGCCAGATCGACCTCGCCTTATTAAGAATCAGGGCTTGATTGGACTCCTTGCCAAAGCAGCCGCCGCCGGTTGCGATGACGATGGGGCCTCTCTCCAGCTGCTTGGCGAGCTCTTTGGTCTCCAGGTCCCTGAAGTGCGCCTCGCCACGGCCAGGGTCGGCGAACATCTCCATCAGATTGCCGTGATCGGCGACGATATGCTTATCGATGTCGACAAACTCCACCCCCAACTCCTTGGCAAGCTGGGCGCCGATGGTCGACTTGCCGCTCGCCGGCATGCCGACGAGCACGACCGGCCGCGTACCGAGGGCCGCGAGGATCTCGCCGGCTTGCGGCGAGCGAGCGACCGCAATCTGTTGTCTTGCGACGATGGGCGACCTGGAGGTCCCTGCCGCCCTCGACCTGCTTTCTCCTGACGAGTCCCAGTGTAATATCTCCCAGGCACCACGGGGAATGGGGACTAGCTGTGAGCTCTGCGCGCGGTGCGCGAGCTCGGCCCGATAACTGGCCGGCGTAGGGAACTCGACCTCGAAGCGATAGTTCTGCGCGGTTCTGAACGCCGTGTGAACGCCGCGTAACCGCGGCCTGTCCATCCTGATGACCCAGTTGGTGGTCTCGACCTCGCTGCAGTCCCGCTCCTCGAAGGCCAGTGCCGCCTTCCTGAAGGCGCGCGTAAAAGCCTCGTCCGGGATCTCGAAGACATGGCGCACGGCATTGGTGACCAGTTGGGCCTCCGGCGCCGTGCTCACGCTCTGGCCGGTCAACTCGTCGGCTATCCAGACCTGCCCGCCCGACCGTTGGTCAAGATGCGGCACCTTCACCTCGATGCCGTCCTGCCGCAAAAGCTCGGCAACCGCATGCACAATTTTTGGTAATCGCGCTTTCTTGCGCTTCGGCGGGGGCGGCTTCGAGCCTGGCCCGCTCAAGGGCCTGTTCGCTGCTCAGCGTTATCGTGCTGGCGCGGTCGTCTTCGGCCGAGATTGCTAAGGCGCTGAGCAGAATGCGCTTTTCGACGGCGAGTCTGATCGAGGCCTCCATGACCGATGCCGCCAGCGTGGGGTTGTCCTTCAGATCCGCCAGGCTGCCATCGACGTCGAACCGGCCCTGGTGGAGCTTTGCCGCCTGCGCCTTGACATATGGCGCCGACTTGAAGCCCGGCCTCTGCTCCAAGAGCCGCTGCAATTCGGTGGTTTTTTGCATGAACACCCGCGCACCGGTATCGGACTTGTAGGCGTCAGTGCCGACCTTGATGCCGACGCTCAACAGATTGATGGCGCTTTCATGCAGCTTGACTTCCGACTGCTCATGAGCCGGCTCGCTATTGAGCTGCAGGTTCCAGTCCTGGAGCTCGGCCACTAACAACGCGGCCAGTTCGCAGGCCACCGGATGCCTGGCGGCCTTGCTGTCTTCCCTCGCCCTGGCGATGAGCTCATGGAGGGCCTGGCCATCCGGCCGATCTTCCTGCAACAGTGCGCGGATGTCGGCCTTGAGCTCATTATGAATGCCCTCGTAGGTGCCGAAGATGGCACGCTCGGCAAACCAGCGTTGCGCCTCCAGCGGCTGCGCCAGCACGTTGCGCTGCAGGCAGCTGTAGGTCTCCAGCACCAGCCCGGTGGCCGACAGGATCTGCTTGGACCGGGTGAACTGGTAGCCGCTTTTCTCAATGGCCGGCGTGTGCGACTTCGGCGGCTTCATCGAGGCGATGCCGCGCGCCTGCAGCTGCGCGTCGAACTGGCGCACATGCTCGTAAAGGCGAGGCTGGTCGCCAATGATGACGACGGTGTCGCCATCAAAATCGCCGTCGAGCATTTTTTGTTCGACGCTTGGAACCGCAACCAAAGAGCCGGGCGCGAACACCTCCGTCGCCTGCAGGATGCCGACGCACTCGAGCGCGGTGTCGGCCTTGACCCGGTCCTTTTCCTCCAGCCAGTACGAATGGCACTTTACGTCCTCGGCAGACATCACGACCCCGCGCTCGGCGAAGTCCGCCGGCCACATTTCGTCGGGCACAACGATCAAGATGCCTTTGGCAAAGAAGGTCGGATCGTCGGCGGCAAGCCCAGCCCCCGACCTGTGCGCGAAGTTGAAGCTATATTGGAAGGCCACGCACCGATCCAGGAACGCCGCGGTCCGGTCGCCATCGCGCGCCGACCTGACCCGGTCGGCGGCGAACGGGCGCAGGTTGGGCTTGTCATAGGGGGAGCGTCCGACAAGCACGCCAGCGTCACGGGTCAAGGTCTTGCTCTTGCCCGTCGGCACATGCAGGCATTCGTCGCTGGACGGCACGGCGATAGCGCTCGAACCCTCGATATGCCCGCCCGTGACCGTCCGGAACAGCTCCTCGGCGGTGAGGCTTTGATGGGTTTCGAGCCAAGCCTGAGCCTTCTCGCGGGTCTCCTGTGCTACCTCGACGCTACGCGGATAATGTTGCAGCGCCGAGGGCGGTACCGCCGATTGCCTTTTATCGGCATAGGCAGGCATCCGCTCGGGAGCGTCGTGGCGAGCCCGGGCAATGGACGGCATGCGCTCGGCCAGTGAGGCCCTAATGAAGCCGCAGCCGTCATGCGGCCGCAAGGCGATCTCGCCGTCTCGCCCCTCGAACCGGAAGGGATGCACTGCGCCTGCGGGATGGTCGGGCAGAAGGGACAGCTTGAAGCACCCTTCCAGCGCATAATCATGGGGGCCAATGTCGGGGATGCCCGGCGGCGCGGCAAATCCGCGGCGCTGGGTATAGTAATAGGCTTCCTTGAACGGCGCCCAGGCCCGCGACAGCTGCTCAAAGGCCGTACCCGGAGCCGTCTCGGCATAGGGGATCGCCAAAAGCTTGCCGCTTGGGGCCTCTGCGGCCGTGAAAGGCAGGTGAGAGGCAAGCTGGTTCAGGCTCTTTTGCGGCGGCTTCAGTTTGCTGCCGCCGAACAGGTCCATGCGGTAGGGCACGCCCTCCACGGTGAACGTGCGTGTCAGCATGGCTCCAGTCGGAGTTCCCTTTAGCTGCACCGCCACCACCTTCACCGCGCCCGAGGTCAAGCGGTGGAAAATGGAATAGCGCAACTCGGCTTCGCTGGCCAGCGGCCGGCCTTGCATGTCGACCACCGGCAGCCGCATCAGTCCGGCATCGCCTTGCGGCGGTCTCGGCTCGTGGTCCATGGCCTGAAGGACCCGATGGACATCGAAGCTGGAGGCTGCATGCTGGGCCTGGATCATCGATGCGTTCTGCGCCATGAAGGTGTCGAGCGCTTCGAGCGGCTCCTTCGCCTCGATCTCGGCGATCACGCTCGAGTTCGCGCACCGCCTCGGCGCGCGCCGCGGCGCTCCTTCCTCGGCTGATGAACACTGCCGATCATAGATTCGACTGCCAGCCTCAAAGCCCCATCGTCGTGCATAATATGGGCTGGCCTCGCTACATTCGAAGGGGATCGAAGGCCGATCCCACGGTGCGGTGAAAGAAGCTGCAAGCGGCTTCCAAGACTAGGTGCGAGCACCTCGATCTCATTGTAGGCCCGTCATCGGATCATATGGAAATCGGTGAGCTTCATCCGCCGGCCTTTTACAACGTGGTTTGGTCGATCCTCTAGGGGATTACGCAGTCTTAAGCCAGCATTAATACCTTAGACGCGACACTAGGAATACTTTTACTATTCGCTAAAGCTCGATGCTATTTGACGAGGACTGGTCTTGCGTTTGCAGTTTTCTAGATGAGAGGGCTAAAGGACATTAGCGTCGGGACCAAGCTCTCGTTGGGCTTTGGGCTGGCGCTGCTGTGCGTCGTGGCCGTGGGAGTATTTGGGGTCGCGCAACTGCGATCACTCAACAAGGTCACGAGCGAGATCACCAGCGTTTGGTTGCCCCAGGTCCAGATCGTCGGCGAGATGAAGCGCAACCTCGCGGAACACCAGCTCTATGCGACGTTGCGCGTGCGCACTGCCGAGGCTGCGCAGATAGCCGGCATTGAGAAGGAGATGGCGAGGGAAAGCGACGAAATACTGCAAGGTCGGCGCGCCTATCGCCGGAGTGCCGGATCGCTGGCCGAGCAGCAGCTGTTCGACCAGTTCGTCAACCTATGGACGGCCTACGAAGATTCCCTGACATCGATTTTCCCGCTCCTCGAAACAGGAGGGCGAACAATGGCTGTCAAGGAGTTCGAGACGGTATCGCTCCCGACCGTTGCCGCCGCCACGCAGCGATTGGACGACCTGCTGGCCCTCACCAACGAGCGCAGCACGGCCGCGGCGGTGATGGCGGACAGGACCTACACCGTTGCGCAAAGATTGACTTGGCTGGCAGTTCTTTTTGCCGCCGGGTGTCTTGGTGGGCTTGTCGCCTGGATACGCCACAATGTCAGCAAGCCGATCCTCGCCGTGACCGAGGCGATGCGTTGCTTGGCGCAGGGCGAGCGCCGTTCGAGTCTCATTGCGCTGAAAAGGGATCGGCAGGACGAGGTTGGAGTGCTGTTCTCGGCCTTTGCCGGCTACCGGGCCAGCCTGGAGCGCAGCGATGCCTTGGCCCGAGAAGCCGAGCTGGAGCGGCAGCAATTGGCCGCGGCCGCCGCCAATATGCCCGTAGGGCTTTGCATGTTCGATGCGGAGAGGCGGCTGGTTCTGTGCAACCAAAGCTACGCCGATCTCTACCATGTGCCGGAGCCCCTGACTCGTCCCGGCACGCCGTGGATCGATTTGATGCGGTTCCGGATCGCGGCGGGCCTCTATGCCGGCCATGACCCGGAAAAGTATGTGCAGCAGCTGACGGAGACCATCGATCGCGCAGAGCGGACGGTGAGCCTGGTGGAACTCAGGGACGGACGCACCATCGACCTCATCCATCAGCCACTGCCGGGCGGCGGGTGGCTTGCCACTCACCATGACGTGACCGACTTGCGGCGGAGCGAAGCCAAGATTTCATACATGGCGCGCCACGACGGACTTACCGAGCTTCCAAATCGCATATTGTTCCGCGAACGCGCCGAGGAGGCTTTGGTCGAGATGCGGCGTGATGGTAGCAAGATTGCTTTCCACTGCCTCGATCTCGATCATTTCAAGATGGTCAACGACACGCTGGGGCACCCGGTTGGCGACGCCTTGCTGAAGGAGGTCGCCGCCAGACTGAAACAGGTGGCCCGTGAAGGCGACACCGTGGCAAGGCTCGGCGGCGATGAGTTCGTGATCATTCAAACCGCGGTTGATCAGCCGGTCGAGGCGACAGCTCTTGCCCAACGGGTCATTGATGGGCTGAGCGCACCTTATGTCGTCGATGGCCACGGGGTTATGATCAGCGCCAGCATCGGCATCTCGATCGCGCCGGACGATGGCATTGACGCCGACCAACTTCTCAAGACCGGCGACATGGCGCTCTACCGGGCGAAGGCGGAAGGCCGCGGAACCTACAGGTTCTTCGAACCGGAAATGGATGCGCGCATGCAGGCGCGGCGGTTTCTCGAACTCGACCTGCGCGAAGCGGTGGTGCGGCAGCAGTTCGAAATCTACTACCAACCGCTCCTCAATCTCGACCGCGGCGAGGTCAGCTGCTTCGAGGCGCTGCTGCGCTGGCATCACCCGACGCGCGGCATCGTATCCCCGGGAGAATTCATCCCGCTGGCCGAGGACATCGGCCTCATCGTCCCGATCGGTGAATGGGTTATCAAGCAAGCCTGTCTCGACGCGGCAAGCTGGCCCGGTAGCATCAAGGTCGCCGTCAATCTGTGCCCGGCGCAATTTCGCAACGCGCGCTTGCTCTCCACCATCGTCGAGGCATTGGATATCTCGGGACTGCCCCCCAGCCGGCTTGAGCTTGAGATCACCGAGACAGTGCTGCTGGCCAACAGCCAGGCGACTCTCTCGATGCTGCAACATATCCACATGCTCGGCGTTCATATCGCGATGGACGACTTCGGAACCGGATATTCGAGCTTGAGCTATCTGCGCTCGTTCCCATTCGACAAGATCAAGATCGATCAATCCTTCATCACGGACGCCGGAGATATCGACAGTTCCGTCGCCATCATTCGAGCGGTCACGAGCCTCGGCAACAGCCTCGGGATGCAGACCACCGCCGAGGGCGTCGAGACCGTGGAGCAGCTGGAACGGGTCCGAAGAGAAGGCTGCACCGAGGCGCAGGGCTTCCTGCTCAGCCGCCCGCTGCCCGCGCGGGACATCCCCGCGATGCTGGAGCGGACCCGCGCCGTGGTGGCGGGCGAGATCATTGAGACCGAACCCGAAACGTCAGGCGAGCGAGACACGGACAAGCCGGGCAGGCGTCGCAGTAGGGCGTCTGTCCCCGCCTAACCGGGATGCAAGCGAAAAACAGTGCCAACGAACATGAGTTTGCCGGCCTAGTTCAGGCCGCCACTCGGATCATGTCGATAGCGGGTGTGTAGGTCGGCGCGGCTCGAAATTAGGTGTGCTGAGCGCCGGTCAAAGTGGGATTAGCTTGTCATATCGATTATGGGATCCAGGTTGAACCCGACTTGCAGGACTCTGCTCGTAACCGAGCAGATCAACCTCACATTCGGTCGCTGCTCTTCACGGCTGCACCAACATCCCGCCTACGGCCGCTGGGCTCGGGCGACGAGACCATTCTGAGTGAGCGGCGTTTTATATACCCGTTCGGTCGTCAGTACCTTGCGTTCACGACAGATACGCCGGCGATCCTCCTGCTCCGGTGTTGGCTCTTTGACCATTGCACATATGCGCGGTTCGCCTCGCTTGAAGGCAAGGAGAGACGAGCGTTTCACCATCGATCTTATCGGTTTTGGCTCGGCGACTGCGACGAGACACTGCGATAGAAGCGGGATCAACGACGTAGCTCTCGATCCCCGCCTTGCTCAGAACCCGATGGATCCAGGAGCCATCGAGCCCGGCTTCCTGGATAGCGACGACGGGGAAGTCTGGCCCCATGCGTGCTCTTGCCTTCTCTCGCACGCTATCGAAGCGACGGAACAAGGCGGATAAATCACCACTGGGGACACTGTGTTTCGACAACTTCTCGCCGCCACCTGGCGACAACGACGAGATCAGCCAGGTTGAACGGCTGAGCTCCAGCGATACGAAGATTGCGCCCAGACCAGTCCGGATAGCAGTCAGAGTTTCGGATCGGTCGGCCACTACATGCATGGTGTTCCTCCGCGGGGTGTTTGTTAGCAGCGTCACTCTGCCAGAGCACGCGCCGCTATCCATCCGTCGCCATGGGATCTGGTGATTGTTCATGTCGCCGATTCCCGCGAAGGAACGCCACCATGACCAAGATTGAAAGTAAGACCGCCAGCGCTGCCGTCAAAGACATTCTGCTTTCAGACCCGGACGGACTTCACGAAATGATCCGTGCGGTGATGCAGGAGGTGCTCGAGGCCGAGATGGACGACGGTGGAGGAGACCATCGAGCGCACGCTGACCTTCTTTTGCCTGCCGCGCCAGCATCACAAGCATCTCAAGAGCACCAACATGCTTGAACGGCTCAATGAGGAAATCCGCCGGCGCACCTATGTCGTGCGCATCTTCCCCAACGCCGAAAGCTGCCTGCGCCTCGTCAGGGCGCCGGCTGTCGAAACCAACGAAA
The DNA here is from genome assembly GCF_004022605.1 of Mesorhizobium sp. M4B.F.Ca.ET.089.01.1.1. Taxonomy (NCBI): domain Bacteria; kingdom Pseudomonadati; phylum Pseudomonadota; class Alphaproteobacteria; order Hyphomicrobiales; family Phyllobacteriaceae; genus Mesorhizobium; species Mesorhizobium sp. M4B.F.Ca.ET.089.01.1.1. The sequence goes on along the minus strand of NZ_RZOS01000015.1, from coordinate 14,684 downwards.
ACTGGATGGAGGCCCTACATCAACATTGACGACCTGCGCGAGCACAAGAAGCTCGCTCTACGCCAAGCCGCATGACCAGCATCGTGGCCGCCCCATTTTGCAGAACTTGACGCACACAACCGCCACTTCGAGTTTACCGACCGCACCGAGTCATCCACGCAAAGACCTGCGCAGCGTCAGCTTCAGAGCTTGGTCCCACCGGCTGAACGCCAAAAAAGCGGATCTTGGCCATCGGAAGCGCCCTCAACCGACTGAGAGGTTTCGGCTTATGCGATGCGACTGGCAGTCCTGCGCTCCGGGGACAAGGCCGTGGCGGCAGAAGATCCCCTGGACATCAGGCGATGTCCGGAAGGCAGCATCGTAGTAACGGTTTTTACGCCGCTCGCGGCACGCGCGAGGTGAACGTCGCCCGGGTGACCGACACGCTGGTGCCGTCAATATCGCTGATAATCTCCACCCTGGCCTCCAGTTGTTTCACCAGTGCTTCGACGATGGCTGTTCCAAGTCCGGTAGCCGGTACGTCGTTGGCGATCTTGCCGACGCCATTGTCCGAAACCGTCAGTTTCCAGTCACTGCCCGCGGTCTCGTAGCTCACCTGGATGCGAGCGCCGGTTCTCTTCTTGGGGAAAGCATATTTGATGGCGTTGAGCACGAGTTCGGTGACAATTAGTCCCAGACTGACTGCCCTTTGCGAATCTATCCTGCCGCCTTCGGCCATTACGGTGACCGTGATCGGCTGGGCTTCGCCGACCATCGACGAGGCGAGGCTGCTGCACAATTTCGGTAGGTAAGAGCCGACATCGATCTCGTCGACGCCGGCGGAGGTGTGGAGATGGCGTTGCACCTCGGCCACGGACAGAACGCGCTGATGGGCGTCCTTGAGATGCTGGCGCGTCTCTTCCGACGTCACCGAGCGTGCCTTCAGCAACAGGATCGAGGCAATGATCTGCAGGCTGTTGGCAACCCGATGCTCCATCTCGCGCAGCAGGACGTCTTTCTGCCGAAGCAGGTCTTCGGTGCGACCGAGCAGTTCTTCCTTCTCCCGCTCGATGATACGACGGGCCGTTATGTCATTGAAGGCGAGAAGGATGGTGATGGCCGAACTATGGTCGTAAAGCACCTTGCGGGCATTGAGCAGCATGGTGCGACGGCCGATCCGCGTTCCTGAGCCATGCTTGCCTCCCTCTATCCCTTGATCTGGATCTTCTTCGGCCGATCCGCCTCCGGCCGGTGCAACTCGACTTCGAGCAGCCCGTTGGCGAAACGCGCCTCGACCCGTTCCGGGTCGACGCGGAATGGCAATTGCACTGTCCGGGAGAAGGTCCCATAGGCGCGCTCACGGCGGTGCCAGACGGATTTCTCGTCCTCCGTTCGAGGCTCGCGCGTTCCCTTCAATGTCAGAATGTTCTCGCGCACCGTGAGGCCGATTTCGTCAGGTGATATCCCCGGCAGTTCCGCGGCCACCGCCACGCTGTCCTCGCCAGTCCAAAGATTGATCGGCGGAAACTCCTGAGCGGCGCTGGCGGTCAGCCCGGCCAAACGCTGGTTTACTTCCTGTTGCATGCGCCGCATTTCCACAAACGGATCGAACCCGATGCGGCCGAAATCCGACAAAAGCATGTACATCCTCCTATGATTCACGACCTTGCATGATTGCCACGCGCGACACGTGCGTGCGCACCGGAAGCGGAATCGATCGATGGCAACAGGAGGGGCGATCAGCACAGAGACCGAGCGGCCCGATCGCGCAACCTCGCAGAATGCGAGAAAGAGGGGTTCGGGCAGACGCCGGAACACATCCTCCTTGCGAAGCGACATGAACCGAACTCGATCCACCGTAGGGCCGGACCGTCATTCCCGTGCCAGGACCCGATAGCGGCATCCGGCTTTATCATTAGGTGGCCCCAAATGGCCTTTCACGAGGTGATCTTTGACATTCCACCAGTCACCTCTTCGGCAACAGCGGGGTCCCTTCGAATCCGTAGCCACGTTGCCTCTAGTCGCTGATTTGGCTTCCCTTTGCGCAACTGTCGGGATCGACGAAGCGTCCCGAATTGCACCGCGGTTCGATCAACTGATCGCAGGCGACGCGCCGCATCGTCATGGTAGCTGACGAATGAATCGGCATGACACGTCGCAGTGACCGAGACATCAAGCCAGCACCTATGTCGGCTTGCCGCAAGTCAAAAGAATCCAGCCCTGCGTGCCGCGTTCGCTGACCTTCGCCAGTGACGCCATTTGCATTTCGGCCGGACAGATGGGCACAGACATGTGCAATTCCCGCATCGCCCATTATTGGAACTCACAAGGCGGCGTTCTTTCCGTCTTGGCGAGCAGCGGGCCAACGCGTTACCGGCGGTGATCTTCCTGCAGCTTTAAATCAGTCGCCACCAACGACGAAATCAGATTTGGCCAGCACGCCGGCAATCCTGGCAAATCCCACAATGCTTGCCGCGCCTGCTCGGGTGTCATCTGTCCGGCGATCGCTGCGTTGCTGCTTCTCACCGCGCAACTGAATACCGGTCCCCGACGCGCTTTTGGCCACTGATTCAGGAATACGAGCGCTTCGCGCACTGTGTTGATGTCGTGACGACGTCGTTGGTCTTAACCTGGACCGGCGATAGGAAAGCCAGACCGGTTATTCTTACCTCCCTGCGATCGCACGCTGGATCTTTCATTCGGTGGTTGGTTGCGTGACAGGTTTCGAACGTTAGGTCTTGTTTTCTCTGGAAGATCGGGCTGTACGACATAATCCAAATGTTGCGACGCAGCGAAGGCTTCTGCTGGTTCCCGAGTTGAAAAAGCCAGTTGCACCTGGATGAGTGTGTCGCCGCCACCCAATAGCCCATCAGATGTTCAATGGCAGGCGGCGTCCGACGCTCGAACAGCAAGCGCCACGGCCGGCGGGTAGCCGATGCCACAGCTTTGGAGCTGCCCCGGATACTATTATAAGACCGATTGACGCGGGGCTCGACGCGTTTGCGGCAAATAAGCTCGAGTGTGGACAGAGATGTGACGTTCTATTGAGTCGCTGACCCAATCGGTAGCGACCTGGTGATCCACGCAACCAATTCCGGTCGTTTCTGTCACTAAGAACTCGATATTCGCTATTTGCACCTCGAAAGTCGCATAATTGGCAGTGAGAAACTCAACGCGTTGTGAGGATGGCATAGAGAAGCAGTAGCCCCTTCTCTAGTCTCGCTACGGGAAAAATTCTGGAAAATGGGTCTGCTTGGCTGGACGCAGAACGCTGTGGTTATTCAGCCGGCATTTCTGAAGCCTCTCCAAGACAAACAGCTTGCCTTCGCGCACGCTGTCTTCGAGCGGCTTCGGCTTCGCCAGATGCGCCGCAATCGCGCTGGCCAGCATGCAACCTGTCCCGCGCATCGATGTGGCAAGGCGCGGTGCATCGAAGCGGATGGGTTCGTGCCCGGAGCGTAACAGAATATCGGTCGACCGGGTTCCCGACGCATGCCCACCCTTGATCAGCAGGGCTTGAGGGCCGGCGGCCAGCAGTCTTTTTCCTTGTTGGAGCGCTCCGTCCTCATCCACTGCCAGTTCGGAGCCACTAAGGAGCGCCAGTTCAGGGAGGTTGGGCGTGACAATGCAGCAAAGCGGCATAAGATCGCGCTTCATGGCAGCGATAGCGCCTGCTTGCAGAAGTGCGCGGCCTGAGGTGGAGGCCAGCACAGGGTCGAGTACTGCGGGGACATGCGGAAATTTGCGCAGCACTGCGGCAACGGCAACAATGATCTTGGCAGTCGCCAGCATGCCGATCTTGATTGTGGCCACGTCGTTGGCCTGCAGCGCGGCGCACATCTGATTGGCCACCAGGCTAGGTGGCGAATAATAGATTTCGATCACGGCGTCATGCGTTTGCACCGTTAGCGCTGTGACGGCGAGACAGGTGCGCACGCCAATGGCAGAGATCGTCTCGATATCGCGTGCAATTCCAGCACCGCCACTGGAGTCCGATCCACCGACGACAAGCACATGTGGTTCTCGCCTCAGCGCCATTGGTCCGTCTTTTCGATCCATTCTCGCGTGCGCGCCTCGGGGTCGTCGTTGAGCGTGATGTCGGTCACCACCGCCGCGCTGTCCGCGCCAGCCGCAAAGACACCGTCGAGCCGCTCAGGGTTGAGGCCACCAATGGCGACCAATTGAAACGGCGCGACCTGGCGCTTCCATTCGCTGATCCGTTCGACCCCTTGCGGCGCCCATTTCATCTTCTTCAGGATGGTCGGATAGATGGGTCCAAGCGCTATGTAGTCAGGCTCGGCGGCCATCGCCGTTTCCAGCTCCTGATGATCATGTGTGCTCAGTCCGAGCCTTACGCCGGCTGCCCGTATCGCCAAGAGGTCAGCGGTCTGCAAATCCTCCTGGCCGAGATGTATGAAGTCGCAGCCTTCCTCGATTGCCAGGCGCCAGTGGTCGTTGACGATGAGTTGGCACTGGTATCGAGCACACAAGGCCTTCGCGGTGCGGATCTCCGCGCGCAACCCAGCCTCATCCACGGTCTTGATGCGCAGTTGCAGAAGCCGGACTCCGAGTGGGACCAGCCGTTCGATCCAGGCAGCGCTGTCGACGATCAGATAAAAGGGATCGAGCTTCATGAAAAAACGGCCCTGCCGACCATCGGTGTCGATGGCACGGCGACGTCGCGCGGTTCGAGCATTCCCGAACTGAACGCCTCACGACCGGCGTCGACCGCCTTACCGAAAGCACGCGCCATGCCGACCGGATATGCCGCCTTGGCGACCGCTGTGTTCAGGAGCACGGCGTCAAAGCCGAGTTCCATGACGGTGGCCGCGTGCGACGGCCGTCCGAGCCCCGCATCCACAATCAGCGGGACGCCAGGGAAATATCCGCGCATCGAGCGCAGCGCCGTCATGTTGACCGGTCCCAAGGCGGAACCGATCGGTGCGCACCACGGCATCAGGACCTTGCAGCCCGTTTCCAGCAGCCGCTCGGCGACAACGAGATCGTCGGTGGTATAGGGGAATACCGCAAAGCCGTCCTCGCACAGGATGCGGGCGGCTTCAACCAGACCGAACACATCCGGCTGTAGCGTGTCGTGATTGCCGATCACTTCGAGCTTGATCCAGTTGGTGCCGAAGACCTCGCGCGCCATTTTCGCGGTGGTGACGGCTTCCTTGACGGAGAGGCAGCCGGCGGTATTGGGCAGGATTCTGGCGCCCAGCGAGCGGATCAACGACCAGAATTGTTCGCCGGCTCTACCGCCCGCCATCTCACGCCGCAACGAGACGGTCACCACCGACGTGCCCGACGCCTTGACTGCATCGGCAAGGATGGCCGGCGAAGGATATTGAGCGGTGCCGAGAAGCAGGCGCGACGAAAGCTCGGTTCCATAAAGCTCCAACATGCTAGCCGCCCTGCATGGGCGAGAGGATTTCGATCCGGTCGCCGTCGCTCAACTGGAACTCCGTGCGGTTGGCTTTGTGCACGAGGTCGCCGTTGACGGCGGTGGCGAGCCAATCGCCCTCATAGTCGAGCGCGGCAAGCAACTCGGCCAGCGTGGTGGCGGCAATCTCACGCGCCTCGCCGTTGACCATCAGTTTCATGAGCATGCTCCTTGGTTCTGTCTTGACTGAAAACCAGGCCGGCAGCCTGGCGCGCCATGGCGGGGGCGAGGAGAAAACCGTGACGATAAAGACCGTTGATCGCGATGATCTCACCGTCTGTTTCGACGCGTGGCAAATTGTCGGGAAATGCCGGACGGACACCCACACCGGTTTCAACGATCTCGGCCTCACCAAAGGCCGGATGGAGGGCATGGGCGGCGCCCAGCAGCTCCATCATGGAACGCGCCGTCACCGGTCCGGCGCTCTGGCTTTCAATCATCGTCGCTCCGATCATGAAACGGTGATCGGTGCGCGGCACGGCATAAAGCGGAAAGCGTGGATGAAGCAAACGGACCGGCCGCGACAGCGAGACATCAGGCGTGCGAAGGATCAGCATTTCGCCGCGAACACCGCGCAGCCTGTCATCGGCCGCTGCCATTCCCATGCAGTCTATCTGACGGGCGAAACCCGAAACAGGCCGGGCGTCGCAGCCGAAGTGGAATTTGACACCCATGGTCGCAAGGTTGTCATGAAGTGCCGCCATCGCCTGGCGTGGGTCGAGGTGAGCCTCGTTGGGGAAGAGCAATCCACGCCGGAAGCGGCCGGCGAGGTCGGGTTCCAGGAGCGCAATTTCGTTTTCATCGACGCGCCTATGCCCTGACGTGCGACTGGCGAACCGGTCAAGCTCACCGGCATCACGCGGCGCGGCCACGACCAATGTCCCGGCCCGTGTCACCTGACCCGACAGCACCGCATCCCACCAGTCGGCAGCGTCGCGTCCGAGATCCAGCACCGGCTGCTCCGCGCTTTCGCGCTCGCACCATGGCGCCAGCATGCCGCCGGCGAACCACGACGCGTTGCCGCCAAGGCCATGCCGCATCTCGGCGACTGTGACCGTCGCGCCGCGGGCGGCGAGTTCGAAAGCGACGGTGAGGCCGGCAACGCCGGCCCCTTTGACGAGCACCCTCATGATGGTTTGGGAGCCTCCGGCACGACCGGTACGCCAGTCTCGTCCGCCGGCATGTAGAGATCGCCGCCCTCCCGGTATTTTGCCGCCATTGCCGCCATGCCTTCCTTCTGAGCCTCGGCACGGATGTCGTGGGAAATGCGCATGGAGCAGAATTTCGGCCCGCACATCGAACAGAAATGTGCCAGCTTGTGCGCCTCCTTGGGCAAGGTCTGGTCGTGGAAGGACCGTGCGGTTTCGGGGTCGAGCGACAGGTTGAACTGGTCCTCCCAGCGGAACTCGAAGCGCGCGCGCGAAAGGGCATCATCCCTGGTTTTCGCTGCCGGATGGCCCTTCGCCAGATCGGCTGCATGGGCGGCTATCTTGTAAGTGATCACCCCAATCTTGACGTCGTTGCGGTCGGGAAGGCCGAGATGCTCTTTCGGCGTGACGTAGCAAAGCATTGCGGTGCCGAACCAGCCTATCATGGCGGCACCTATCCCTGAGGTGATGTGGTCATAGCCCGGCGCGATGTCGGTCGTCAGCGGCCCCAACGTGTAGAACGGCGCCTCACCGCACACTGCGAGCTGCTTGTCCATGTTCTGCCTGATCTTGTGCATGGGGACATGGCCCGGGCCTTCGATCATCACCTGGCAGTCCTTTGCCCAGGCAATCTTGGTGAGTTCTCCAAGTGTTTCCAGTTCGGCGAATTGCGCCGCGTCGTTCGCATCGGCGATTGAACCGGGACGAAGGCCGTCGCCGAGCGAGAAGGAAACGTCATAGGCTCTGGCGATGTCGCAGATCTCCTCGAAATGCTCGTAGAGGAAGCTCTCCCGGTGATGGTGCAGGCACCATTTGGCCATGATCGAGCCGCCGCGCGAGACGATGCCCGTGACCCGGTCGACGGTCAGCGGTATGTAGTGCAGCCGCACGCCGGCGTGGATGGTGAAATAGTCGACGCCTTGCTCGGCCTGCTCGATCAGCGTGTCGCGATAGACCTCCCAGTTGAGGTCCTCGGCGATGCCGCCGACCTTTTCGAGCGCCTGATAGAGCGGCACCGTGCCGATCGGCACCGGTGCATTGCGCACGATCCAGTCGCGGATGTTGTGGATGTTGCGGCCGGTCGACAGGTCCATCACCGTATCGGCGCCCCAGCGGATCGCCCACACCATCTTTTCGACCTCTTCGGCCATCGACGATGTGACAGCCGAGTTACCGATGTTGGCGTTGATCTTCACCAGGAAATTTCGCCCGATGATCATCGGTTCGCTCTCGGGATGATTGATGTTGGCGGGAATGATTGCGCGTCCGCGCGCCACCTCGTCGCGCACGAATTCGGGTGTGACGAAATCTGGGATCGCCGCGCCGAAGGCTTCGCCGTCGCGTTGCAGCTTGCCGCGCATCACCTCGCGGCCGAGATTCTCGCGGATGGCTACGAACTCCATTTCTGGCGTGATGATGCCGGCGCGCGCATAGGCAAGTTGGGTCACCGCCTTGCCCTGCTTGGCCTTGAGCGGCCGATTGCGTATCGGAAATTCCGGTGTCAGGCGCTCGCCGGTGGCGAATCCATTGTCTTCCGGCCGGACGTGGCGGCCGTCATAGGCTTCGACATCGCAACGCGCCGTGACCCATTCGTGGCGAAGCCGGGCAAGGCCTTTTTCGATGCTGGTTTGGACTGATGGATCGGTGTAGGGGCCGGACGGATCGTAGACGGTGACGGGCGGTTCGCCGGCCGTCGGATGGACGGAAATCTCGCGCATCGGCACCCTGATCTGCGGGTAGAGGACGCCGGGCTTGTGGATTTTCCGCGAGGCGGGCAGTGGTCCCGTCGACACGGCGGGGGTGAGGGCATTCATCGTGAGGCTCCTTTGCTCATGCATTGGAGACCCAGTTCTGTGCCGGAAGGATGAAAAGACGCTTCTGTAGACCTGCTGCAGCAGGACCTCGGGCGTAAACTCCCGCAAAGCGCTTGCACCGTCCCTACGCCAGTATGAACTGGATCAGGTTCAACGGGTCACTGCGCCGCGAAAGCCAGCAGTATCTCAGCCCCTTACCGGGACTCCCCTGGTGAATGCCTCAAGTTGAATGGGCCGGTGCTGCTTTGTCAAGCGCCTTCGGGCGCCTTCGGGCGCCTTCGGCCGGTGGCGACGTCCGGCGGCCGGCCGAGCGGAGAGCTCGCGCATGCATCGGGGACAAGTCACGCCCCGTAGACCAGGGCTGGAATGGCCAAAGTCTCATTCGCTTCGTGAAGGATGGAAAAACTGTATCGGCCATGTGCGTCGAGATCGACCGAGTAGCTCAGGCGGTCACGGATGTGGTTATCCTGGTCGAAGGCGACGATTTGCGGCTTCAGCGAGGTGATTTGCACCACGTCCAGGTAGATGGAGTTGCAGATATGATCTGGTCGTCGGGCTGGCAGGTGCAAGCGGCCGCTCTATTCAGGATGCGGCATCGGCGGCGTTCCCGATACCAATGATATCTTGCGGGCAACTTATGCAATCACCGGCTTCGTAAAACCCGACGGCGGCGGCCGTGTCCTGGCGCTGAGGATGTGCCGCTGTTCCAGCAGAGAAATCGCGTGGGCGCGGAGTTTTCGCTCTGCGAGGAAGAGTTGACGCAATCGTTTAGCTTGCTTGCAGTTCGTAGAGACCCGCCTTTGAAAGCAACTAAGCTATTGCATTGATATGTTGGTGCGCGATCGATCGCTACATAGCCGGCCGCCATTATCCGAGTATTGATCCGCCGGTGTTCGTGTTGCCGTATATGGCAATCCCTGCGAGATCGTCGCGGCCGGATCGGCCGCACCCTCTAGTCATAAAAGGGGAAGCGACCGAGAATTCCGCTGCCGAAAACTTCTCTGGCTTGGCTATGCATGCGGTAGATGAGATCGCCGCCTACCGCGACCTGGTCGAGGAAGGCATCGACGCCCAGTTCGGACAGCCTGGTTATCGCAATGCGTTAGCGGCTCAGACTTGCGGTCTCGAGAGCGGCCTTTGGGGGTCACCTCTTTTTTGTTTCAGAGGTTGGAAGACGGCTGCTCGTTACCCAATAGAAATGGCGACTACGGAACGCGATCGATCGCGGCCATCAGGAAACACCTGTCTTCGGCTCAACCTCGACATGGCGTCCGATCGACCGCAGATATACAGCTATCTCGTCCATGAGATGATCGCGTTCGCCGTAGATCTCAGCAATCCTGCGCAGCTGTGGCTCGACGGACCTCCGTTGCGCCGGCGTCAAATCAGCATCGCCAAAGACATATCCCAAGTTGCCAATCGCGCAAATGTTGCAGCCGGCCTCCACAACTGCTTGCACGAATGCCGGAATGTCTTTTTCTTGCATAGTCTTCATGTCGAACCTCTCGTGAATGGCGTGCTTGCGCGCCCATGCTGCCTTTTCAGCGTGTCCTCTGGGCGGCGCAAGCCTTGAGCGTAATTGTGCCGGGCAACCTCGACTATCCCGTCTGCCACGCTCTTTAGAGTCGGTGGGGTCTGGTGATTGCAGGCTGGGCCACTCAAAAGCCTGCAAGAAGAAAGTCATGGCGACCATTGCTCAAGATCGCGAGGGTGCGTGCAAGACCTTCCGTTGGCAGTCATGCACGCTCACCCAGCAACTGGGTATTGAGCAACTGGGTCTCACGTCGCGGGTCTCGTGTGCTTCACAGCCGAAAATAAGGTACCACCGTGGCTATTCTCAAGTGCAGGCTACCTCTTCAGGACACGGCGGAGTGCCTTCCGACGCACCCCTGGTGCAACGTGCGACCTAACGAGACACATCTCGTTCGCGTTCCCTCGACCTTTCTTCGTATTGCTGCTTGCCCTGCGATTTCAGGCCCTCTGCTAGCTTCTCGGCCGCTCTTTGGCCTGCAATGTCACTATTCAAGATCATATCCGACATCCCTGGATGGTCATAACCGTAATGCGCATGCAGTTTCCCTCACGAGCAGCGCCTATCCGTCGATTAGTTCGTCTTCCGGAACCCGAAGCCCTTTTTATCCGGCGTACCTATCCACCATTCAACCGGTATACCTTTCCCAACTTTGGCGGACCATTTACCTCAGGCATGATCATCTCGCGTGACATTTTTTTTTGGCGCCATCATCGCACGTGGCATTTTCTAAAAACCAAGACGTGTCAATTTGTAAAATCAAGGATGCGGCCGCGCCCGTTGCGAGGATTTGCAGGTAGCTCTTCAGCCCCAACACGATGTGTGAGGCGGCGGTGGAAAAGGCAACCGACGGCGTCGACGCGTCCTTTGATGATCGCAAGCGATATGCTTCGTCGCGAGCCCAGATTGCGGTCTCGGGCACAAGGCGAGATCACAGTTCTGCGATCTGTGGTAACGCGAGCCCGCAAAGCGCCGCTGCGGCCACCGCTTTTGGAATCTGGACGAGATTCGTCGTCGTCTGAGATCAGTTGATCGAGCAGTTCGCGCGCGCGGGACGCGCTTGCGGTGCAGTCTCTCCCGCGAGCTCGCCCGTGACCTTCTCATCGACGACATCCGAGAGCTGCGCGGACGGCCCTATGACCTCGTCGCTGTCGCCGGCGGCTGGAAGCACCTGACACGGCCGGCCTATGCCGATGCCATCCGCGCCTGCGGAAGCAGCGGGCGTGCCGTGGACCTGACGTGGTCGGACGTGCTGATGCTGATGTGCATCGGCACTTCCAGCCGATTACCCGCGCCGAATTGTCGTCGGTTTTCGGGAAGTAATCAGTCGCGACCTGATCGGCCATCTGCGGCACCGGCCTGATCGCGTCGAACCCGCGCAGTCCGACGCCCGGCGCTCCCTACACCTATGTGACGACAAAAGCGTCCTGCTCGAGTTCGGCCTCGACACGCTTCGCGATCTCCCGGACTGCGAGGCGCTCGAGGATGCCGGGCTGCTGAGCAGAGATGAGCTGCTTGCTGGTGAAATTATGCCAGAGTTGGCTAGTGGCCATGAGGATGCGGGTTTGGATACGGAGGAATAGCTTGGCGCTGCAGACGCTGTGGCCACCGGGCTTGCGAGTGCTTCCAGCTTTCCATAGCGAATCTAGCGCGCCCAAGGGCGTCCGAAATTTGTAGGCAAATTTCGGACATGGACACGGTCAGCGACGTCAAGCAGGCAGCGGTATGCGGCCTCTGCACCGCTGTCGCCCAAAAATTCGTGGCCATGGGCAAGCCCCACTTGAGACCCCCAGAGAGAACGCTCGTGAGCGATGGAAACGGTTTTGGTCCAAAGCTTGATACAGATGGCCTGCAGATGGGTGTAGGGTTTCAAAGCGCTCGAAGACGCGCCTTCGCAGAGTTAAAAGTCCGCGACGAACTCGTGTGTCGTTTGTCGCCAACTGCAAATTCGATAGTTAGCGCAATTATACTGCGCCGAGTCTGCCATCTCGAGCCCCAAGGGTTTGTGAGGCCTCTCGGCTCACCACCGCCTTTGCTAACCGCCGTGATTCCAAAGACGCGTGCCTTTACGGAGGGGGTCAAACGGCCTATATTATTCTTTATAAGGAGAAGAATAATGGGCACACTTGCTCGCATCTACACCCCCGCAGAGGCAGCCGCCGTCAGCGGGATAGGAATCAAGGCCGTGCACAATGCGATCGACAAACGCATTGTCGATACTGTGCCAAGCACTGCTCGGCGCATCGGTGGGGTCGTCCGACGGGCATTGACCGGCGAGGATTTGCTGCGGCTCAAGCTTTGGTATGGCGTGGGTGCGACATTGCCCGCTGATCGTCGCTACCGCCTGTTCGAGGAAATCAAAGCTGCCCCAAGGGCCAAGACCGTAAGGGCCGACGACCTGCTGATCGTCGACGTCGCCGAGGCACGTAAACAGCTCAAAGCGCGCATCGTGGATCTTGATGAAGCGGAGGCCGCCATCGGCCGCGTTAAAGGGGTGATGGGCGGAGAGCCTGTCTTCAAAGGAACCCGCATCCCTGTTCGTATGATCACGACGATGCTAGCGCAGGGCGCAGATGAAGCGGAGGTTCTGGAGGGATATCCGAAGCTAACGCCGCGCGTGATTGAGCTCGCCAGAATGTGGGTCGCCGCGCACCCGGTTCGTGGGCGGCCTAAGAAGCTGGTCGAGCAGGGCGTGAAAATAAAGTCGTCGAAGCGCGTGGTTTTGAAGGGCGACCCAGGTCCGTCGGCCAGGTCGAGACGCGTGTGACCTCGTGAGGTTTCTGATCGATGAGTGCCTGCACACGTCTCTGGTTGCGGTAGCCCAAGAACGCGGACATGAAGCAAACCACGTCAACTGGCTTGGGCTAAGCGGCGAAACCGACTGGGACCTCATGCCGCTCATTATCGATGAGGATTTCACCTTCGTCACCAACAATGCTAAGGACTTCAGGAAGCTCTATGCCAAAGAACCGGTTCACGCCGGCCTGATTATCGTCGTCCCTCAGGTCGGGCCTGAAAAACAGAGAGAGCTCTTCGATGCTCTCCTCGAGGATCTTGGCCCAGAGGAATTCCTGATTAATGAAGTTATCGAAATCGAGATCGAAAACGGCATTGCAATCGTAACACGATACGATCTGCCGTCGCCCTAGCTGAGGCTGCGCGATCTCCGCTTATGACCGACCCGGTTGCCAGTCGCTCATCTGCAAAATGTTACCGCCGAGTTTTGCAAACGCGCGTTGGCGGCAGGAGAAAACGAGAATCTGCTGATCGTGTGATTGACGATGCAAAGCGTCGAACATGCGCTCGATGCGGTCGTCATCGGAATAAACCAAAGCGTCATCCAGGATAACCGGTGTGGGTCGGCCGTCGCGGGCAAGCAAACGGGCGAAGGCCAGACGTGTCAGAACCGAAAGCTGTTCTCGCATGCCGCCACTCAACCTATCGACATCCTCATCCTGACCATTGCGGCGAACGGTCTGTGGCAACAGTGTGTTCTCGTCGAACACTATGGAGATGTCATCGAATAGCAATCCAAGCAGCGGTCGCAGCTCGGACATGACCGGCTTCAGATAAAGATCGCGTGCCGTCGAGCGCGCAGCGACCAGCGTCGTGCGCAGCCGGTCGAGGACGGCTTTTTCGAATTCGAAGCGTCTCGCTCGCTCTCCAGCGATTTCCAATTTTTCTGTGGCCTCGCGCAAAGCTTCTTCCACCGCGTCGTCGGACCGAGTGCGAATATGGCCATTGAGATCGGCCAGGGTTACACGCAACTGACTTGCTTCCTGTGTGGCGGCATCCTGAACCGAACGGGCGCGGCGCAGAACGGCTTCAGCGCTGGTGAGATCGCGAGCGCCGTCGCGCAGGGGAGCAGCGCGCATTTCGGCCGCTTCGCGCAGCTTTTGTCGTGCGGTGGCCTCGGTGAGCAGCAAGCGCCCCTTTTCCTCGCGCGCTGCATCGGGTCCCAATATGACCTCGAGGCTGGTCAGTTCCGCCTGGATGGTGACATAAGCCGTCTCCGCAGCCATGACAGCCTCGTCGGCATGGCTGCGCAAAGGCAAGGCCTCGCGCACGCTGTTGCGTGTTGTCGCCACACGCTGCTCGGCTGCGGCATGATGTTGCCGGATCTGTTCTGGATCGACTTTGAGTTCGAGGTCCCCGGCCCCGAGGGCACTCAGACGAGCAAGCTCCTCGTGTAATTGCTGTATCCCCTTGGGCGCGAGATCGGCAAGTCGCTGACGCGCCAAGCCCAGTTCGGTAGCTTTGTCGCGCGCTTCCACTAGGCGCTGGCGTGCCGTCCTGAGGCTATCGACACCGAGGGACGCAAGCAGGCTGCGGTGCTTCGCTTCGGCGTCTTCGATGGTCCGGTCGGCCTGCTGCGGCCGATTCGATCGCAGGGTCAAGGCTCCGATGCCGGCAATATCCAGGCGTACGGTGCCAGCAAAGCTTTGGTCTTCTGCATGGGGCAAGGGCTTGGCATCGATGGTCACCAAATCGGCGGCGCCGTCCCGGTATTCCATGCATAGCGTCGGCAGGGTTGCCAGGTGAGCTGCACGAAGGCTGGCGATCTCGATTTCGAGCGCCTGGAGTTGCTCGACAGCTTGTTCCGGCACCGCCAGCATCGCCAGTGCTGCCTCTCCATCTTCGATCTGGGTTCTGGCGACTTCGGCTTGTTTCAACCGGTTGTCCGAGCCGGCCAGTTGTTCGGCAGCGTCACGCGCCAAAAGAGTCGCATCCAGCCGCGCGAGCAATTCGCGTGCTTCGCGCTCTTCCAG